>SHZM01000042.1 GCA_009692265.1 Gammaproteobacteria bacterium | reverse complement strand
TTTGCAATGAGTGACAATGCGGCTGCCGAGCACCTTAACAAGGCCCGGGAAATTCTTTTTAAATCTATTCCTAATCGACCGAAAGCAGCCGCCTAAGCCCAGACTCAACTTCAACCCTTCAGACTCATACCTCGATTGGAATGTACTGACGAAGACACCCAGGAACCTCGGGCGCGCGCAGACCGGGCTCCAGGCTTTTATAGTCTGGACGCGCGGCTTCATTGCACCTGACGAGTCCCCTATGTTTGAATTCGGGCTGAGCTACCGACTGGTAACGACGATCTTCGGTAGGTTTCGCACCGCCCGGTGGGCCGCAGGCATGGGGCATTTCATAACGCGCAATTTGAGAGTCCGAGAATAATGAACATTTATGTGGGGAATTTACCGTACAGCGTTCGCGACGAAGAACTGAGAACAACCTTTGAGGCCTTCGGCAAAGTGGTGTCGGCGGAGGTGATATTCGATAAGCGAACCCGGCGTTCGCGTGGCTATGGCTTCGTTGACATGGCGGATGAGGCGGCGGGACGACGAGCAATCGACGAATTAAATGGGAAGGAGTTACATGGTCGCGAATTGCGGGTCGACGCGTCGCAGCCAAAGACCGAGGGGCAGATGTCCGAAGCTCGCGCGCCAAGCGGTGGGCGAGCGCGACGCTCCCCGCGCGGCGATAGCACAGCCACCAGTGCGGCACCCGGTCCCTCGGGCGCGGCCCCCAGCGGCGTAAAAGGGTTTCTAAAACGCCTGTTTGGTTAAACCTGGAAACTAACCCGTGAGTGCGGACGCGCCAGCTGTTCCGCCAAGCCTGCCAGTCACCGCGCATGCCGGCTGGCAGGCTTATCATGCGATGCTGGCTTCCAAAACAGCCTACTTCGATTTTTTAGCGGCGCTTGATCGCAAAACCCTGGCCGGTGGACAACGTACCTTGGCGGAAATCGCGCACCTCGATTCTCGTCTGAGGGAGCATACCGAAGCGGTTGGGTGTTTTCGCACTGCGATGGCGAACCTTGCCGCGTCCGATCTCGCTGCTCGCGATGCGCTCGTTGCCGTCATCGGCGAGCTCAATCAAACCCTCGGTGTGGAACCGAAACCGCGGTTGCATTAACCGGTTGCATTAACCTAGCTGAGCACAAATGTCGGTCTGTTTAGGGGTGCCTCATTCGGCACCGGTGTCGGATGGGCCTGCGGCGACTCGCTCAAGTACATCCTTGTGTCGCTCGCGCGCGCACGGTCGCCGCAAACCCACCCGACGCCGGTACTACGCTTTGCCAAGCATCAAGTAGCGCATATTTGTGCTCAGCTATTTAGAAACGGCAGTTGAACAGCGTGCGGAGTGTGTTCGGTGGTGTGCACGGCACGGCGTGGCGACCCCCACCAATAGGGTGGAGCTAACTTGAAGCATAATCGTTACGCTCGCCAACACCTTAATAACCATGTTTAGCGGTCAACTGCCGTTTCCACGATTAACCCGACCCATGTTTGTAGGGTTAACTCAAGCGCCGTCCAGGGTTCGTGTCGCATTCAAAAAATACTCGGGCTTATCGGTGGTCCAGATCTCGCCCCAATGCTGACCGCCGCCATCGATCGTCAGTAACTCACCGTTGATATAGCTCCCGGCCGGACCGCCAATGAACAACGCAGCTTCGGCAATCTGCCACGGTGAGCCCACTTTCTGCATTGGATTTGTCAGCGGATATTTAGCGCGAACGGCTTCGGGATACACCGCCCAGCCTTCGGTTTTGATCGCGCCGGGCGCGATGCAGTTCACGCGAATCGCCAGCGGCGCCCACTCCACGGAGACGGCTTGCGACACCGCCACAACCGCGGCACGGGCAGCAACTGTATGGGCAACGCCATGCAAGCCGCGCGGTACCACCACGATGTTGACGATACTGCCAGGCACCTTCGCGTCACGCGACTTGCGGGCGTAGGCCTGCATCATGTGCCAGGTCCCGTTAAGGTTGGTGTTGATGACGGTATTCCAGCCCTTCTCGGAAAAATCAATCGCGGCCTGTGGAAATTGTCCTCCCGCGCTATTGATCAACAGATCGACCTGCCCGAAGCGATTCCACAGTGTATCCAACGACCGATCCACCCAGGCGCGATCGCGGATGTCGAGGGGCTCGAAATCAACATCAAGCTCACGCTCACGCATCGCTTCGACTACCGCGACGAGCTTGTCCTCGTTGCGGCCGCAAATAACGACACTCGCGCCCAGCCGCGCCGCGAGCCAGGCCGTGGCCCGCCCAATACCGCTGCCGCCACCAGAGACAACCACGACCTTGCCGGCCAACATGTCCTGAGCGAATATCGTCGGATTGGTGGCGAGTTCTTCGTTCGTCGTCGGGATTTCGTCAATTTCACTCATCGTTTAGCGTCCGCCCAGCAATTCTCGGCTGATAATCAGCTTGCGGACCTCGGTCGTGCCAGCGCCGATCTCCAGTAGTTTTATCGAACGATACAAGCGATTGATTTCGGCCTCCCACATGTAGCCGTAGCCACCGAATATTTGTAATGCCTCGTTCAAAACACTGTTTAAGGTATTCGCGGTATACATCAACGATGCGGCCGAGAGCGCGTGGATCTCGCCGCGACCGCCCGCGCCAATCTCCAAATCGTTGGCTTCGGCGAGCACTCGATAACACAACGTACGCATGGTCTCGACCCATACATACATGTCCGCGATTTTCGATTGAATCATCTGGAACTCAGCCAACGGCTTGCCGAATTGTTCGCGGGTCTTGGCGTAGTCGATCGCCAGGGTCAGTGCGCGCTCGGCGATCCCAACGCAGATTGGGGAAATCACCGTGCGTTCCAAATCCAGTCCACTCATGACAACCGCGACGCCAACGTTCTCCAGGCCGACGATATTCTCAGCGGGCACTCGACAATCTTCGAAGACCAATTCGCCTGTCTGGCTGCCGCGAAAGCCCATTTTTTTTAGCTTCTGCGCGACACGAAATCCAGGGAATGTGCGCTCGACGATGAACGCGGAAATTCCGTGCGGGCCGCGCTCCGGCGCGGTCTTGGCGTACACGAGTAACGTGTCGGCGACCGGGCCGTTGGTGATGAACATTTTGCTGCCGTTCAACACATAGTGCCCGCCGTCGCGCCGTGCGGTGGTTCGCATCGAGCCCAAAGCATCCGAACCCGCGCCTGGCTCGGTCAGTCCCAGCGCGCCTATCGCCTTGCCCGAACATAAATCGGGCAAATACTTTCGTCGCAGATCCTCGTTCGCATTGCGATAGATGTTATTCAGACACAGATTCTCGTGCGCGATCCACGACAAGCTCAGTGCGTAATTCCAGCGCGCCATCGCCTGACACACGAGTCCACTGGTGAAGAAATCGAGCCCCGTGCCGCCGTATTCTTCCGGCACCGTGATCCCGCAATAGCCTTGCCCGCCAATTTTAAGGAACGCATCCTCCGGCCACCATTCTTCATCATCCATGCGTGCGGCGAGTGGATACAGTTCGTTGCGACAAAACTTATCCGCTTCGTCCAGGATGATCCTTTGATCCGCGCTCAGTTTAAAGGCGTGGCTGGCGACATTCGCGGGCTGGGACATGAGGTTCTCCGTTACGGGCTAAAGTTAGAGTTAGTGGGCAATGTACGGCAACGCGTCAGCGTTTCGCTCTCGCGAAAAACGCTTCCATCGTCGCCATCGTCGTCGGGCTCGCCGCCATCCCGGCAATCCCGCGACCTTCGCAGTCGAGCTGCTCGGCTAAAGTGTTGTCCATGCCCTGACGCAGCAGTCGTTTTAAGTGACCGACCGAATTAGACGGCATTGCGGCAAGTTGCTTAAGCAGTGCTTCGACTGCCGCCGGGTAGGCCTCGTCGTCAACGACCCTTGCAATCAGGCCCATGGCCTGAGCTTCGGTGGCCGTCAACGTGGGATTCGTCGCGAGAATGTCGAATGCGCGTTGCGCACCGACGAGGCGTGGCAGGAAATACGTCGCGCCGCCATCCGGGGTGAGACCTGAACGCGTATAGGCGAAATTAAACTTTGCGGAGCGCGTCGCAATCGCGAGATCGGACATACAGACCAAACTCGCGCCGCCACCGGCAGCGAGTCCATTGACGGCGCAAACCACCGGCACCGGTAAGCGGTTCAGGATCAGGATCGCGGCATGAAAATCGATTGTCATCGCCCGCGTGTGCGCTTGAATGTGATCGCGCTCAGAGAGGAACTCGCGCAAGTTTCCTCCGACTGAAAATTCGGCACCGCTGGCCGTTAACAATACGCAGCGCAGATCTGAAGCTACTTCACATTCAGTTGCCGCCGCGCGCAACTCTTGTGTGACCGCGAGATCGACCGCGTTATGGTTCGCGGGATCGACGATGACGATTCGGGCGATCCCTTCGTCTATCGAAAATTTAAGCTTTTGATAATTCACACGCTACTTCCGATGAATGGGCTGAAGATGGTCGGGTTTAGAGACTTGAACCTTAGCAACTACCTGCGCAAGGACCAGCGCAAAGGTCTCGTCCCATCGCGCATCGCAGCGCCCTTCGCGCAGCCCAACGGAAAATTCCTGGATCGCGTCGGGCAGCGGTCGGATCTCGCCAAGAAAAGCATCGATTCTCTGTTTTAATTCGGGCGCTACTGGATCAACCGCAAGTTCACGTTCGGCCACGTTCATTAGGTACACACAGCACATCGCATGGTAGCGGTCGGCGTCCGGGACCTGGTCGATAATTGACTCAAGAAACTCGCGCACGACGCGCATAATCCCCGGCACGGGTGGTTGATCCTGGAGGGTTTCGGGAGACATGAGTACCCTCACTGATAATGACCCAGCAGGGTCATCAGTAAATCGTATTCGATAAGGCAGGTATTGCGGCCGCACGCCGCGAATGCTGGTGAGCGCCGCACCCCGGTCGAGTGCCCATGGACCTGCATGATGTTCAGCACAATCCAACGCACGAAGCCGAAGATTTCCCACCAGCGCACCGCATCCGGATCGATCTCGATCCCACTCGCCGCCGTGTAGGCCGCGTAAAATGGCGCGCGCTCGCACAGGCCGCCGACTGGTTTATCCAACTCTCCGAAGCGCCATGAGCGCAGGCACAGCCACCCGAATTCCTCCATCGGATCGCCAAGGTGTGCGCATTCCCAATCCAGCAGCGCACGGATGCCCTCCTCGCCCATCATCAAATTGCCGTTACGAAAGTCGCCATGCAAAAGGCAGCGTCGCGCGGTCGGCCGTGGTTGCATGCGCAGCCAGCGTACCGCGAGTTCCACTGCGGGATGAGCCTCGCCGTAATAATCTAGGCGAGCAAGCTGGGCCGCTATCGGATCGAGACTGTCGGGTGTTTCAGCCAGAAACGCCGCCTGCGCCGGCTCGATGCGGTGTAGTCGACCTACCAGTGCGCCCGCTTGTTCAGCGAACCGCGCACGCGCGGTACTGAAACGTGGGTCCGTTATCAAGCGACGTGGCAGGGTTTCGCCGGGCACATAGGCGACCACGTAACCGCGTCCGAGTTGATCCGCGGGTTCGAACTCGAAGACCGGTTCCGGCACGGGAATCTCGCTCGCGTACGCGATCTTCAGCAGCCGAAATTGTGCACTCGGGGCGATAAAAGGACTGTGTCCGAGGCGATAGGTTTCCTGACGGAAAACCAGGCGCCGGGTCGCCGCACCTTCCACCAAATTGAATAGCAATGTCCGGTTCGAGCCGCCGAGAGTGGCGACTTCGACGTCCTCGACCCGCGCCGCGCCGCCGAAGCGCCGCGTCACGGCCACGCCGAGTCGGCGGACGATCTCAGCGGTCGAATTATCAACCGCGGAGTTCATCGCACGCCTCGTTCGCGCCCCCTTGCGCCTGGGCGAAGGCCGGGGAAAACGTAAGATTCGTGCTCCTCACAACGGAAAGCCCACCGGAATTCCGTCTTCCAGAATCTCTATATATTCCGACATGCCAGAGCCCGTTCGATCCCCCCACTGCCAACGCGTAAAGCCTTCGGCAATCCGCGACTCCAACACGGCACCACCGTCTTTTCGTCGATTTCGCAACGGCAACAAGGTCGTGATTTCTCCATCGATGCGGACCGCGCGCTGCGCCGTACGCACACCCAGCTTGACCGCTCGCGGCTCCTTCATCGCGGTCCACTGTGTCCACACATCGAGATCGGTGATTTCTTCGTACTCGCCATCAAACTGTAAAACTCCGCAGCGTCGCGTGACACCGTCTCGACCAGTAATCTTGAGCAACATGAAGCCTCGGTCGGGTCCGAAATTCGCGATAAACAGGCGATAGAAGTAGATATTCGTCCAGAACCGCGGCCCCCAGGAATGATCGCGCCAGCCATTTCCGTCCAACTCAAATAGCTCCTCACCGATCTTGATATGGCCGCTTACACTGGTGTGCTGATTAAAATGCCCTAATGAAAAATTCCTGCCGTACATGGTTTCCTGATCGGCGCTTAGCGGCTCGCCACCATGGATCGGCGACACCGCACGGCAAGCGAACACGACTTCGCAGTCACGCCGCGGTTCGTTGGCAAACGCCGTCTTGGGATCGCGCAAGGCGTTCGGGTCGGCCAGCACTATCACTTCGCCGCTGTAGCGCATCTCCACGTGTTGCAACGGCGTGTGTACGGCATACCGGAGACCACCGGCGTCGTGTTTAGAATTCGTGGTGATCGGCGGTCGTCCAAACTGACACGCGACTCGCCCATCTGGTAGATACAGGCACACGGACAATTCGGCATACCCTTCGTTAACCCGGTTACCGAGTCGCATCCAGCCGCCGAAACGACCGTCACGATCGAACGCGTTGGTGTAGACGCTTTCATTAAAATTACTGTCTTGGGTCGGGGCATGGCTGAATTCATCTTCAGCTGCAAAACGAAAACCTTGCATCATCACTCCTCAAATTTTTTAAAGGGGATAGCCGACTGGAATTCCGTCGCGCATGACTTCGACGTACTCCGTCATGCCATACCCAACCTGACCATCCCAGTACAGCTCGGTGAAACATTCGGCGATCCGCGAGTGAAGCGTGACACCTTGGTCGATCCGACGATTGCGCAACGGAGCGCAATTCAAAATTCGCCCAGTGATTCGCGCACTGCGCTTGGCTGTGCGGATGCCCAGCTGAAAGCTAACGGGATCCATGGCTTCGGACCACTCATTGAAAATGTCGAGATCGAGGATCTCTTCGTAGTCGCCATCGACCATCAGCACGCCCCCGCGGCGGACTCGACCATCGCGGTTGGCGATTTTCAACAGCATCAGACCTGCCTTCTCGCCAAAATTCGCCATATACAGGCGATCAAAGACGATGTTCTGCCACACCCGCGGTCCCCACGAATGATCGCGCCAGCCGCAGCCACCGAGCGCAAACGTTTCCGTGCCGAGACGCAGCTCACCCCGCACCTGGGTGTGCTGATTGAAATGCCCCAGAGAAAAATCCCGACCGTACAAGGTGTCTTGCGTGGCAGTCGCGGGTAACCCGCCATGCACAGGTGAGATCCCGCGCTGCTCCCAGTGCATTTCGGCGGCGACTCGCGGCGCGCCCCCAAACAGCGCCTTCGGATCGCGCAATAGCTGAGGATCGTCCACGATTAACAGCTCACCCCGGTAGTGCATGCTTAAATGCTGTAACGGTTCGTGGACGGTGACTTCTAAGCCACCCGCCGAGAATTGTGTATTGCCGGTAATTCCTGGTCGTTGGAACTGACAGGCGATGCGTCCATCGGGGAGGTACAGACACACAGCGAGTTCGGCATAACCCTCGTTGACCCGATTACCCAACCGCATCCATCCTCCCCACCGTTGGCGGTGATCGAACGCGTTCATGTACACACTTTCATTGAAATGTAGATCCGCGCCCGGAGGATGCGGAAATTCGTCTTGCGGCACCAGTAAGTACGATGACATCGTGGGATTAAGACCAGAATTGGGCATACCCCGAATGCTAGCGGTCGGACGAATAGAAGGCCATGCAATTTTTCTCGCCCCGGCAGGATTGACCCAACCGTAGCCGCTGCCTACGATGCGGCGACACTTTCTACTCACTAGGAGGCCTCATGCGTTTTGGCTTTATGGAAGATTTTCGCAACCCGGTGAAATGGCGTAAGCCGTTCCCGGCGTTCTATGCCTCGATCCTCGATCAGATTGTGCGGGCTGAGGAACTTGGCTACGACAACGTGTGGCTGACGGAGCATCATTTCACCGAAGATGGCTACAACCCGGCCTTGATGCCAACGGCTACAGCGATCGCCGCGCGGACCAACCGGATCCGCATTGGCACCTTCATCCTGCTATTGCCGTTTATTCATCCGGTTCGAGCAGCGGAAGATTTAGCCTGCGCAGACATCATTTCTAATGGCCGGATCGATTACGGCATCGGCCAGGGCTACTCCTACCACGAATGGAACGCGTTCTGCCTGAACCGTAGCGAACGCGGTTCGCGCATGCGCGAAGGCATCGACTTGATGGTCAAATTATTCACGCAGGAGAAAGTGACTTTCGACGGCAAGTACACCCAAGTTAAAGACATGACCTTGTCGCCGAAATCGGTGCAAATGCCACATCCGCCCATTTGGATCGGCGCGCGCGGACCGAAAGCGGTCAAACGTGCAGCTGAAATGGGTTATCACCTGATGGCGACACTCGGCCCGGATCCAGCTCCGCTGTATCTGGAAACCTTGCAGGCGACGGGTCGCGATCCGGCCCAATTCAAGATCTGTCAGTTACGCATGGTGTATTGCGCCGAGACCGAGGACAAAGCGTGGGACGAATGCCAGCACCATCTCTTCCATCTGTTCGATTTCTATCAGGACATCTTGTCGGAAGCGAATGACGCCGAAGGCGATGATAAACCGCTGCCGATTTCGCGCGCCGAAGACATTCGCCATTCACCGTTAGCCGACGGCTTGATGATTGGAACTCCGGATCAAGTCGCGGCGAAAATGGAGAAGTTCTGCCAGCAGTATAAGTGCACCGATTTCATCATGGACAGCCAGTTCCCCGGTCTCGATCCAAAGAAAGGTACGCGTTCTCTGGAGCTATTCGCGAAAGAAGTGATGTCGGCGTTTCGCGGGCGCTAGCGGCTTCGAGTAACCTCCTCTCCCGCAGGAGAGGAGGAATTCACGCGACCCCTCGTTAGAGTTTCGCCATTTGATCGATCAAACCGTTGTACATACCGGTCAACATGGTGACGACTTCGGCTTCCGGTGCGCCTTTTGCGGTCCAATTACTGCCCCACGCCACGCGGCATCCACCGTTCGGCGCATCGGCCAACGTGACGTTCGCGTGGTAATACTCCAGCGGCAAAGGACATTCGGCCACGATCGAATACGCAAAAACTTGCTGCTCGTATGCGCAGTCCAGGCGTTCAACGACCGTACCTGGGGTTCCTTTGAGTTTAATCGTTCTGACGGCACCGACGCCGCTGCCCTGCAGCTCGCAGCTCTCTATCGCGTCAGGCAGCAATTTATTGATTCCACCGAAATCCATTAAACACGCAAAGACTTTCGACCGGGATACTGGAATGGTGCGATCGACTAAGACTTTATAGGCCATGACAAACCTCCGAATAATTGAATGATTTTTTTACGGCGCGTTCCAGACGTGGGCTGCGCTTGGAGAGAGGATGCTATACCTCAAGGCTGCGGGCAACCCGTTAATGGATTTCGGTTCCGCGACTCGTCGCCGCTACGCGACCGATCTAATCCAACCATGGCGATCGGGTAGGCGTCCATACTGGATCCCGGTTAATTCATCGAACAAGCGTCGCGCTACTGGTCCGGGCTCGCCATCATTGATCGCGATGTCGCGGCCCTGATAGCCCAGGCGGCCTACTGGCGCGATGACGGCGCCGGTGCCCATCCCAAAGATTTCGGTGATCCTGCCACGTTCGATGTCGGCCAGCACTTCCAGGAAATCGATCCGGTCCTCGCTCACCGTTAACTGTAAATCCCGCGCCAGTACCAGGATCGATTCGCGGGTTACCCCGTGCAAGATCGCACCGGACAACGCTGGTGTGCACAGGTGTGTGCCGTCGTACACGAAAGCGATATTCATCGCCCCAACTTCATCCACATAGCGACGCTCAATGGCGTCTAACCACAGTACCTGCTGGTAACCAAGTGCGAGAGCCTCTTCCGTCGCCTTGATGCTGCCGGCATAGTTGCCCGGTGTTTTCGCTTCACCCGTCCCACCGCGCACCGCACGTACGTAGTCGTGAGGGACATAGACCGCGACCGGCGCGAATCCACCCGCAAAGTACGGGGCAACCGGACTGGCGATGATGAAGTGCAAAAACTCGCGTGGCGCGCGGACCGCGAGGTCCTTTTCGGTTGCAATCATGGTCGGTCGAATATACAGCGCGGTGTTCGGCGCACCTGGCACCCAACGCGCTTCGAGCTTCACCAGGGTTTCAATCGCCCGTATATGCAGTTCTGGTGGGACTTCGGGCATCCCCATCCGCTGCGCGGAGCGGTTAAATCGCGCGGCATTGCGATCAGGTCGAAAAAGATTCACCCCGCCATCGGCACGACGGTAGGCCTTGGTGCCTTCGAAGATCATCTGGCCGTTGTGCAGGACTTGCGCGGCCGGATCGAGGCTGATGGGTTGATACGGGCCGATGACCGCATCGTGCCAGCCGGTGGTCGCGGCATAGCGCTGGGTGAACATGCGATCGGTGAAATAACGTCCGAAGCCGAGCTCGGAAGGCAAGGTCAAAGGCGATGTCTCGATGACTGGAAGAATTCGGATTGTCATAGGTTAAGGTGTGTGCAGCCTAATTCGTGGACTTTAAAGTTCGCCAAGCGTGCGTGTGAAAGTTCAGGACTTCGCAGGAAATCCAAGAAAATCCCCCTCAATCCCCCTTTTTCAAAGGGGGAGGTTAAGCCTAACCCTCTTGGTGGAGACATTGGAGACCACACCATAACCCCCTTTGAAAAAGGGGGTCGCCGCGCAGCGGCGGGGGGATTTTGGGGAATTTTAGAATTTACTTCTTAGCAGCGAGCGGATTCACAAATTCGGTTTTAAACCCTAGCTTGCGCATGCCCACCAGGCAGCATTCGCAGTCTTCCTCGATCGTGCCACCGCTCGCGCCGATGCCACCGATGACCTCGCCCTGCTCGTCAAAAATAGGATAGCCGCCACCCACCATGCAAATCCGCTCATCGGTGTGTTGCAGCCCATAGCCGAAAGCGCCCGGTAGCATTACGTCACGCACCATATCGGTCGGACGTTGAAACGCGACGGCGGTCCAGCCCTTTTTCTCTGCAATTAAAATATTCGCAATCCGGCCTTTGTCCGGCCGCAACGCGCCGCGTAAATGCCCTCCGAAATCGACTACGGCGATTGAGCTTGGACGACCAATGGACTGCGCGTACGCCACTCCTTCCTTCACCAGGGTTTCGACTTCAGCCAACGTAAGTTCGCGCATAACAATCCTTAATAATGGTTGACTTTAGATCCCGCATTCTTTGACGTCTTCTTCATCGTCGTCTTCTTCATCTTTATCCCCATTGCCGCGATCAAGCATCGACAGGATTGCATCTACCGCCGGATTTTGGAGGATACCGCTGATAAAAAAGCCGGAGGTCGGCGTGTCCGTCAGGAACGGATCCGTGAACAGGAGTTGATCGCCGCAACCCGTACAGCTATCGAAAGTAAACTCGCCAAGCCCGCCCAGCCCCAGGAACACCGCGTTGGCACCGGGCGCGGTTCCCGCTTCGAGATTGATCGTATGCGCTTTCACCGTGAATTCCCCCGCCGAGACCAAGGCCGCGAACGAGCCTGGGCTAGATCCTCCGATTAGTTCGATATGATCTGCCTCGACGTTCAGGCGCGAGATCCCGAAGATAAAAGTCGCTGGCAACCCCATTTCGCCGGTGAGCAGGAAGTTGCCAAACAACTCCTCGCTGGATTGTGGGATGAAAATCGCGGCCGGGTTGTGGCCGCCGAGTAGGCGCAAGGTTTGCGCGCTAAGATCAATGTTGTCACCGACGATAAACGGATCTTCAAGGATAAAATCACCAGATCCGGCGTCACGTTGACTAGAGTCTGCGCCTGCGTCGTTCGCTATCAAGGTTAACTTGGCGTTCGGCATGTTGATCGATCCATTGAATTGTTGAGATTCGCAAACGCGTTCCAGGGACGTTGGTCTTTAACCTTTACCACCGCGTCGAGCGTATCCGGAACCTCATCACTGTCTTTGAACGTAACCCGCAGCTTTTTATGGGGGTGCTGGTTAGCGACCGCCAAGGAACGCGAGACTTCGTGGATATTGAGACCTGCCGCGCCCGCCACTTTCGGCAGACTCGAGCGGACATTATCAGTGGAGAAAAATTCGTTGCCTTCGACTTTGACCTCGCCGACGCCAAAGGTGACCACTTTTAAGATTACGACACCGCTCGCGAGCTCTTGAGGTGGTAACGACACGCGGTGAAAGGTGTGGCCCGCTGCAACCAGCGTTTTTTCCAACGCATCGGTCGCCGCAAGTAAACCATCTAAACCCGCGTATTCGCCTAGGAACGGGGCTAACGCCGCCTCGGTCGCGGCTCGATCCAAGGGGTTTTCGCCCTCGATTTGAAAACGCTCAACAGTGAATTTGAGGCTCGGTGGCGATTGCGCCCACAGCGGAGCGCAGAATACAGCGGCAGCCAGCAACCAACTCAATCGCACCATCACGTTAACGTTCTCCCGCTCTCTGCGATTCCCGCGCAGACCTGGATAATAGAGTAAGAGTTAAAGCGAAGTAAGCCTTAAATCTCTTTGAACCATAGGATTTATTCGGAAACATCGGATTCCCCGCCTGCACCCAAACTCGCACCATAGAGATGCGACACCCAAGGTCCGTATTCGTGTGCCTGCCAATACCGCGCGTGCAACCGTAGAGTCACCGGTCCTGGCCCGCCGGCACCGACAGGCTCCCCATCAAGGGTGGCGACCGGGATAACCCCACCGGCGGTGCTGGTGAGAAAGATCTCGTCGGCACCCTGCAGTGTTTCGAGATCAAACTCGACCTGTCGGGTTGGGATCCGCTCCTGCGCCGCGAGTTCGAGGATCGTTTGCCGTGTAATGCCGTGTAGTACCCCGGTCGGTGGCGTCAATAAAGTGCCACGGGTGTAGGCAAAAAGGTTAAATCCGGGCCCCTCTGTTACCCGCCCTGAAGAATCCAGCAGGACTGCAGTCCAGCCGCCGCGGTCATAGGCCTCATACTGGGCGCGCACGAAATCGCCCCATTGGAAATTCTTGACGGTGGAATCCACTGCGCGTTGGCTGATGCGCTCGACGCCACGCGCCACAATCAGCGCGATGCCCTCGGCCTGGAGCGCCGGGGGCGCGATCCAGACATACGGGACCGCGAACGCGTAGAACCGATTCTCGACCCGTCGAGGATCGCGGTTGCCAGCGCGTGGGACGCCACGCGTGCAGATCATCTCGACATAGGCATCTTGCAACTCGGCGCGGCGAACACACTGCGCGAGGATCTCCGGGATTTCATCAAAGCGAACGGGCGGACTTAGTTGCAGATAACCGCAGCCGCGTGCGAAGCGTTGGAGATGATCGTCAAGTCGAAAAAATTTCCCGCGCCAGGCGGCAACTACGTCGTAAGTCGCGTCCGATCGCGTAAACCCCATCTCGGTCAGCGGAATGCGGGCCTCGCCGATTGGCACAAATGCCCCTTCAACCCACGCGCAACCGTCGGCAAAGGTGTTGGACATCTGGACCTCATCGTTGTGTAACCCGGGGAATTCTCGCGCCTAAATGGTCGGCTGGCGAGTTTTTTCTCACATGCCCAGCTGCCCGGCTTTTCAAATGCGACACGCTCGCCGAATATTGCTTGACAGCGTTTAGCCCGCCGCTTACGGTCGCCAGCAGTTCAACTTTACCACCCCGCCGCGATCCGCTGCGTCGGTGGCCGCACCTGTAGCGAACCCGCCTCCCGCGTGTATTTGAGGACCAAACGGATGAATTTTTTATTAACTGACGAGCAGCGCGCGATTCGCGAAGCGATCACCAAGCTGTGTGCGAACTTCACCGCGGACTACTGGCTCGACTGCGATAACGAAGGCCGCTTCCCGCAGGAATTCGTGACCGCCATTGTCGACTCGGGGTGGCTCGGCATTGCGATGCCAGAAGCCTACGGTGGTTCCGGCCTTGGGATTACCGAAGCGACTATCATGATGCAGGCGGTGGCCGAATCCGGTGCCGGGTTAACCGGTTGCTCGGCGATCCACCTCAATATCTTTGGTCTGAATCCAGTCATCATCTTTGGCACCGAGGAACAGAAGCAGCGCATGCTGCCACCGCTGCTAAGGGGCGAAGAGACCGCTTGTTTCGGCGTCACCGAGCCCAACGCGGGGCTCGACACCACTAGCCTTGACTGCCGCGCTGAGCGCAGTGGCGATGGCTATGTCATCCACGGGCAGAAACATTGGACCTCGATGGCGCAGCGCGCGAAAAAAGTGCTACTACTCGCGCGAACGACCCCCAAGGATCAGGTGAAGCGTAAGACCGAGGGACTAAGCCTGTTCTATACGAATCTCGATCGCCGTTATGTCGAAGTGCGCGAAATCCCCAAGATGGGTCGCAAGGCGGTCGATTCAAACGCCGTGTTCTACGATGGCCTGCCGGTACCAATGGAAGATCTCATTGGCGAGGAAGGCAAGGGCTTTCATTACATTCTGCACGGACTGAATCCGGAGCGGATTTTGATCGCCGCGGAAGCAGTGGGCCTAGGCCGTGCCGCGCTGAATCGCGCGGTCACGTATGCCAAGGAGCGCGTGGTGTTTGGCCGGCCGATTGGCCAAAATCAGGGGATCGCGCACCCGCTCGCGAAATGCTGGGCGGAACTGTCGGCGGCGGAGCTTCTGGCCTATAAGGCCGCCACGTTGTATGACGCAAAGCTCGAATGCGGCGCCGAAGCCAACGCAGCGAAGTATCTATGCGCCGAAGCCGGCTTTCACGCCTGCGAGACCGCGGTCCTCACTCACGGCGGAATGGGTTATGCCAAGGAATATCACGTGGAGCGCTATCTGCGCGAGATAATGATCCCTCGGATAGCCCCGGTGAGTCGCGAGATGATTCTGAATTTCATCGCCGAAAAAGTTTTAGGCTTGCCACGGTCTTTTTAGCGCGCAAAAACGAACTTCACCTTAAAGGCAGGAGCCTCCTCGATGTACGAACGCGGATCGGTGCTCGTAACCGGCGCTCTCGGTGGACTCGGTACCGCCATCGTCGCGCGCCTGCTGCGCGATGGGGCGCACGTGATCGCGACCGACCGTCGACACGATGACGCCAGTACCTGGCGTGGCCAGTTCAGTCCGCAGGAACAGTCGCGCCTGCGGATTGAAACCCTCGACATCACCAAGGAAGCGGAAATTGAGGCCCTCAAGGAAACGCTGCTCCGGGAGAATATCGCCGTCGCCTATCTCGTGAACAACGCCGGGGTCGCGGGCAGCGGGCCGCCGGACAAAATGTCGACAAAAACGTTCGACATCATCCTCAAAGTTAATCTGTTCGGGACCTTTTATTGTACCCGTGCGTGGTGTGGCGAGATGCGAGCACGTGGGTTCGGTCGTATCGTTAATTTCGCCTCGGCGTACGCCTATCATCCCGGTCCGGGCGAAGCACCGTACGCGGCGGCCAAAGCCGGCATCATTGGTTACACGCATTCGACGGCGCGTGATCTCGCGCCAGCGGGCGTGACCGTGAACGTTATCGCGCCAGGATTGATTTGGCATGATCGCCTTAACGGTGTGTTATCAGAATCCGATGCCGCGGAGATCCGTAGCGCGACACCCATGCGGCGCGCCGGTCAGCCCGCGGAAATTGCCGGCGTGGTGGCATTCTTGTTATCTGACGACAGCTCGTACATCACCGGCCAGACACTCCACGTCAATGGCGGCTTTTATATGACGGGCTAATCCAGCCGCTACCGCCAACCCGACGGTTTTTTGAGGTCACGTTAATTATCGTAGACGAGGCCCGAAAGGCGCGTTTTAAATTCGTGGATCTCAGGTTGAGATACTGTCTACACTAAGGATACCGTAGGCACCGCGAGATAGAGTTATCCGGTGCAGCGGAACGCGAATCCAGCCCGTGTGGGCCACTACAACAACCAGACTTATCCAGGAGGTCACCAACCATGGCTACAAAAGCCGCCGAAGTCGCGAAGATTATTAAAGCCAACAACAAAGCACTGTGTGCGGAACTCGCTGCGGGCAACGCTGCGGGAGTCGCGAAAATGTACGCCAAGGGCGCTAAGTTGATGCCCCCGAATGCTGATTTCATGCAAGGCAAAACCCTCCTCGCGTTCTGGCAAGGCGCAATCGACATGGGAATCAAAGGGGGAGAACTCAAGTCCAAGGAAGTAGAAGTCTTTGGTGGAACGACTGCCAACGAAATCGGCACCTATACGTTGTTCGGACCCGATAAAGCCGTCGCTGATACTGGCAAGTACATCGTGATTTGGCGCAAGGAGGGCAAGACCTGGAAACTGTATCGCGATATCTTCAACTCAAGCCGCCCCGCCGCCTGACGATTGGCAATAAGGGCGCATCGCGACGGTTAGGCGATGCGCCCAACGCAAGCAAAGCCGTCCCGGCGAGAGCCGGGACCCACTCAACTCTATGCTAAGGAACCGGCGCAAGGGGTGCGCTGTTTGACTGTTCGCTCGCATCCTTGGACATGCGGCGAGCACGCTTGGCTGCCTCTTTCGCGGTGCTATTGTCGTTAAACCAGCGGTACTTTAGGTTTCCGATTAGTCCGGAAATCGGGCGCGTAATCGCACCCTTCAGGGTGCCATCACCTGCTTTCTTCACGACCTCCGCAAAATTTGATTGCGGTGCAGCGGCAGATCCCCAAATGCGAAATTCGGGGCCACGCCAGTAGCCGAATTCGTTCTTATCGTCCTGCATCAAGTCCATGCTGTAGAGGATCGCCGCGCCGCGCCCTAGCATGTCGAGATGCGCCTCTAACGCCAGCGGGCTGTCCAAGATATCCACTCCGAGGGTGTGCTTGATCCCGCCTGTCGCGGTCAAAGCAATCGTCGGGCTTAGCACCAGGAACTCGGTCACCTTGACGTCCTTGCTCGCGTCACGCTCGAGGTGAATGTCGATGGTGTCGTAGTCAATCTCCCCAATGTAGTTTACGAGTCGCGCTACTGCACCAGCGCCGAAACCGCCGGTTGGCACATACGACAACCCCTCGCCAACGATACCAAGCACGTCGGACGCGCCAAGCATCAAACTGCTCTCGGGCGGCAGCGGCCGAAACAATCCCTCGCGACTGCGCATGGTGATATCGAATAGCACGCGATTGCGCAGTTGCGAAAAATTTGGAAACTCCCCGAACGCCTTGATATCGACGCTAAACAAGCCTTCTACCCGCGGCTTTTCACCCGGCACAAGCTCCGAGAAAAATTGGTTGAAATTGAAATCCACAATGCGGCCGGTCAGTTCGAGTGCATAGGGATCGGGCTTGGCGACTTCGAATCGCGTGACGCCATCGAACGTGATCGCACTGTCGTGAAAGAACGCCCGCCAGCCCGAGAGTTCGTATTTTCGTCGACGCAAATTCATCTGGCCAGCGACCTTGGTGAATGCCACGTAATCGGTATAAAACAGTTTTTCGATCGCGAGATCGATCACCACGGCATACGGAATCAACTTCCACACCGCTTTAGCGTCCGCAGCTTCATTCAGCTTGGCTTTAACCTGCGGAAGATCACCGCCCGCCTTCGCTTCGCTCGGGACGGTTTTGCTGATCGCGGAGACAGAAGCGAGAATGTCATTCAGATAAAACACCTCGCTGTCTATGTCGAGATTAAGCACCCGCGGTTCGTCCGGTTGCGGTGAGTAATGTCCTATGACCGTGGCGCTCGTCGGGCCCGACTTTCCACGGCCGATCAGCGGTGCCGTGAAATCGAAACCGCGACCATCCGTCGCGACTTCGCCGGTGATCGGCAGCTCAAAGGTACTAATCGCCAACGGCGCGCTTGCCGACAATTGATCGAGCACAATGCTCGCTTCGATCTTACGCTCTGCATTGACCTTGAGCGCGAGAGATAAGGCGCCCGTCGAAAGTTTGTGCCCCGGCATAACTGCCGGTTGCGCCAGCAACTGTGGCAAGTCCGCGGTGAGCCGCGTTTCAAGTTTAGTGATTGGCACCGCGCGATCAGGGCTTAGATAAGTTTTGATGGCACCGGTGATCGCGGGCTGGGCATCGCGACCCGCAAAGCGTAGCGCGAGATCTTCCAGATTGATCCGAATTTCCTGCTGGGTGACGGTTAGTTTCCCGCTGGTCGACACCGCAAAGGGATTCAGCAAGAGTTTAGAACCGTCAGTAATCTTGATATCGTCAATCGCCAGCGGTGCCAAGCTGGCGGCGCGAAGTTCGCCGCCGTCGGATTTCACGCGCAGGTTCGAATTTATTTCCGAGAAACTGATATTTCCCAAGGGAAAAAACTTGTCCACGACCGCCGACGAAAGATTCTCTATATCGACGGCCACGGCACCGACTACGTGCCGAGCAAGATTCTCGCCTGGTTTCAGCACACTGCGTAGTTCGAGTCCCGGTTCAGCTTCAAACGATATCTTCGCGCGCTCTCCCAGAGTGGAAATACCCTGCGCCGAGGTCACAGTGATGAGTTCACCGGTACGTTGCACATCGAACTCCAAGTTCGCCGTGATCGAAATTGCCGGTAGCGACGACAGCATCTTGGCTATCGCTGGTTGCTTCGCGAGCGCGCCGAGATCCAGGCTCACCTTCCCCCGCGTTGCAAAGTCGCTCTGAACACCAAGCTTTACCTCTCCATTGCCGCTGATCAGCCGTGTCGCACCACTACGCACGTCGAGCGCCGCGTACGTCGCGCTGATGTTTGCGCCCGCGATCATCAACGTCGGGGTCATCGCCACGTCAAGGTCATCTACCACTGGTTTACCCGCTACGCGCAGCGAAAAATCGCTGAGCCGAACGGGGCGCTCGGCTTCAATCTTTAACGACCCCTTGGTCGGTGCGCTCACGACGAAATCCGCGGCCTCGAGTTGCCCTGCTATTTCCTGGTCGCGCAAAAACGGACTAGCCCAAGCCAGATCTATCCCGCGGACCGCGACCGCAGCCAAGGACCCGGTCGGATTACCGAGTTTGGGAGTGCCCTTCCCAAGCTGGAAGTGAAAGGCCGGCACGCCGTTCGCACGAATTAATTCCGGTCGGTCTGGTGCCGCCACGAGCGCTTCGATTTTTTCGATCGAAACCGCTTGCCCACGCTGTGCGATCAGCGCTTTGAAATTTAGCTTCAACCCCGCAGGCAAGGGGTACGCGACGAGCTGCTCCGGCAGCAGGGCGCGCACGGCATCAAAATTAATCCCGCCCTGCGCGCGATAACGCCACATCCCACGCGGTTCGACCAGCTTTGGATTTGCGACTTTCACCGTCAGAGTGGCGAGTTCATCGGCGCCCGCGAGTAGCGTTAATTCATTGAGTGCAAAACGCACAAATTCTGTTGACCAGCTGGCGCTTGGTCGCACCGTGAGATTTAACGCATTGAGTTTGAGGGCAGCCCCTCGCTCAATGGTGAGATTCGCCAGGGTGGTTGGAGCGGAGGCGTCGAGTTTAAAGCGCCCCTCGGCATCGACCGCCACGCTATACCGTCCATTCAACTCGCCTTGGATCCGTGTGTCCGGCACGACTCCGCTAAACCATCCAAGCGGAATGTTGATCACCGAAATTTTGGCCAAGGCGCGGGGTGTTTTTAGAAGGTCCAATGGCTGCGCGAAATTCACCGCGAGCGGTGCGGCGAGAGAGGCAGCGAGCTGTGGTGACTCAGTGGTAAGTCCCGCAGTGA
This sequence comes from Gammaproteobacteria bacterium, assembly GCA_009692265.1. Classification (GTDB taxonomy): domain Bacteria; phylum Pseudomonadota; class Gammaproteobacteria; genus CAIKBL01. Next base: position 10,411 of record SHZM01000042.1, on the reverse strand, counting down.
GATCAAAGTCACTGAGCATGAAGGTGTTGCGATCAAAAGAACCCTGCCCGCTCGCGTTTATAACAAAAGCCTCCGGTACTTCGGTCGTCGTAGAAGGTCGCGCGAACTTGCTTACTCGTTGTTTACTTTCCAGTGTCAGCAAGCCCTGCACGGCTACGCTGTCGAGTTGTAATACCCCGCGGGTCGCACCGCTCACTTCTGGGAGATCGCCGACACCTAAGGCGGTCTCCAAACCGCTGAGCCGCGACGACACTTTATAACGCAGGCTGATTACACCGGTGTCCGGTCGATAGAACCCGTTGGCACCGAGCGCGAATCCTGGGTTGGTCTCGTCATCCCCGAAATTCATTGCGAGCGAGACGGCTTCAGGGTTTGCTAGTACGCGCGGTGCCTGGGTTCCCGCGCGGATTGTTCGAAATAAATTGCCCTGCAGTCCCGGCGGCGGTCGCACAGCGATGTCGACACGCAGGTTTTCGAGAGGCTTTTGCGATGCCTGCAGCCTGAGCCGTGCGTCAACGCGGGCGGCCACTTCGCGAAAGCGCCCACGTGAGAGCTGGCTAAACGAGATCTCGCCCTTCGCCGCGAATCGTTCACTGCTGGATGAACCGTACACAACGTCCAAATTCAAATGCCCCGTGACATGCGGCTTGATCCCGCCACCCTGAATGCGCGCAGATACATTACCCGCGCCCGCCAACTGGACGCTGGCCGCGATATCAACATTGTTCAGTGCGAGGCCATAGCCGTGATTCAGACTGGACAAAATCCCGACAAACGGCGTGGAGGATGGCGTCGAGACGAAGCGGCTGAGATCGAGATCGGTATGCCGCACATATAACGACCGGACACTGACGGTGCGATCGAACAGCGCGAGGGGATTGAACCCGAGATCCACCTTGCCCAGATGAAATCGACCGCCCTTATAGCCAACCTCCACACCGCGCAGATGGAGTGACCACGGCGTCGCCCGTACGGACTCGATGCTCAGGGATTGGACCACCGGGCTTAATTTCGCCAGAACAAACTCGCGCTGGACGCTCGGTCGCAGTGCGTGAACGGCCACGGCCAACAACCCGCAGAGGATTACCACGGGGAGCACGATCCGAGGTCGCCACCAAGTGCGCCAGCCCAACCGTGGTTGCCACAACGCAGCGAATGGCGTGTTCGGAGTCACTCGGTCGCGATCACAAATTCAGCATCGTCATCCGTGCCGCGGGATAACGTTCGCCAGCGGCAAAGCCCTTGGGGGCCACCGCTTCGATCGCGGCGATCTCGTCGGCGCTCAAGGTGATATCCGCCGCACCGAGATTCTCTTCCAGTCGCGCAAGCTTGGTCGTGCCGGGAATGGGAACGATAAAAGAATTCCGACTCAGCACCCAGGCGAGAGCAATTTGTGCCGCGGAACATTCACGGCTTTTCGCGATCGCCTGTACTTGATCGACCACGTCCAAATTGCGTTGAAAATTTTCAGCGAGAAAGCGCGGCGAACTTCGCCGAAAGTCATCTGCTTTCAAGTCATCGATCTTGCGGATACTGCCCGTCAAAAAGCCTCGTCCTAACGGACTGTAGGCGACGAAACCGATTCCGAGTTCGCGACACAACGCAAAATGCTCGGCTTCAGGATCACGCGACCATAACGAGTACTCGGTTTGTAGCACCGAAATTGGATGTTCTCGATGCGCGCGGCGAATGGTCTCCGCGCCAGCCTCCGACAACCCGAGATAGCGGACCTTCCCCGCGCGCACTAAATCCGCCATCGCGCCCACCGTATCTTCGATCGGCACCGTCGGATCGACCCGATGCTGGTAATACAGGTCGATGGTCTCAACCTGCAGCCTCCGCAGGCTCGCGTCGCAGGCCGTTTTAATATAATCGGGCCGACCGCTTACGCCATGCCAGCCCCCTCGATCGTCGCGCACAAATCCGAACTTAGTCGCGATTACCGCGTCTTTTCGCTTGCCGCTTAAAGCGCGGCCTAATAATTCCTCGTTGGTGAAGGGTCCGTACATGTCCGCCGAGTCGAAGAAATTCAGGCCGCGCGCCAGCGCTTCATGGATTAACTTGATCGACGCCGCGCTGTCATCCGCCGTGCCATAGAACTCTGACATGCCCATGCAGCCGAGCCCAATAGCAGATACAGCGAGGCCCTGCGTGCCTAATGTGCGTGTCTGCATCGTTACACTCCTGGAGTTAATGCGAATCTGTAATGCGCGAACGTCTTACCCTGCTGTCGCTGTATGACGCGTGAATCATCGCTCATGCTCGACACTATAACCGCCCCTACACGGAGTCCTACACATCGATCGTATAGGTCGACTGGTGCGAGGTTCAGTCACAGGCGGTTGGTGGTGTACCATCCCGCGTCATCCCGTACCTCTTTGAGGTGATGCCGCGCCTGCAGGCGCGACCGATCAACGGCCTGACGGAATGGGCGGCCTAACCTAAGTGGAGAAAGCACATGAAATTCAGTTGTCACGTTCAAACTCGCATTAGCGATTACCGCATAGCCAAGGAGCTCGAAGATTGGGGCTACGACGCCGTCTGGTTTCCGGACACCCAGATGATGTGGTCAGACTGCTACGCGACGATGGCCCTGGCCGCGCAATGCACGTCGAAAATCAAGATCGGCACGGGTGTTGCGATTACCGGCACCCGGATCGCACCAACGACCGCAGCCGCGATTGCGTCGATCAACGTGCTGGCCCCGGGGCGCACGTTCCTCGGCATCGGCACCGGCCATACCGCGATGCGCGTCATGGGCCAGGACCCGATGCCCGTCAAGGAATTCCGCGAGTACCTGCGCGTGGTACGCACCATGCTCAAGGGCGAGAATGTCACTTACACCTACCGCGACAAGACTACCGAGATTGCCTGGCAGGATCACGGCAACGGTTTTCGCAATACCTGGGATCACATTCCGATCTATGTCGCGGCCAACGGCCCGCTCGCCCTGCGTGCCGCCGGTGCCTATGGCGATGGTTTGATCTCGATCTTCAACGAGCAACCCGACGTCATGAAGGGTAACCTCGATCTCGTCAAAGCAGGCGCCGAGAAAATCGGCCGGACCTTGGATGACAGCTACCACACCACCTCTCTTTGTCACGCCGTGGTGCTACGGCCCGGCGAAAAGTTAACCGCACCGCGCGTGGTGGAAACCGCCGGATCCTGGGTGGTGACCGCACTACACTTCATCTATGAAGTCTGGCGCTACACCAAGGACGACAGTGTCATCCCGAGTTATATGCGGAATGTCTGGCAGCAATACCTGGACCGCGTGGCCAAAATGCCAGTGAGCGAAGACAAGAATCATCAGATTTTGCACGAAGGTCATTGCAGCTATTACCAGGCCGCCGAACGCGCACTGATCACCCCTGAGATGATTGAAGGCACCTGTATCGTTGGCGAGCCCGCCGCCGTGGCCGAGAAAATTCGCGTGGCAGGCCGCGCTGGCTTAAAGGAAGTCAGCTTATTACCGCCGCTAATGCACCTGCGCCACGTGGCTAAAGACTTCGCGCAGAAAGTCATTCCACTGTTGTAGGTGCACGGCGCGCGCGGATTCTCATGAGTATGCGCGCACGCCGGATCGCGGACGGCCTGTTCGCGATCCAAATGGGTTGCGTTCTACTCTTCGGAGTCACCCAGATATCGTTGATGTGGAAAACCACCGAGGGCGTCAGCCTGACGTGGTTCGTGTTCTGGGCGATTTTCTTGGGCATCAACTTAGTCCTCGCGGTGCGAGCTCACCAAGTCCAACCGAGTCGAGTAACCAGCCAGACTGTGTTCACGTATGCCGCCTGGTTGACGGTACTCGCTGCCGGCTTGGGGGTCCTGGTGTGGCGATCACTGGGTGCGTGGTACCTGGTTGATACCGTCAATGTCATCGTGAGTGGGTTAGGGATCGCGGTGACTTACCTGCTCGGACGTCGTCACGGCCTTGGCTTCGCTGATCCGATGGTGCGCGGCTGGCTTGCCGTGTTTTTTAAAGCCACACCGCAGCTCACGCTGGCCTGGCATATCACCCAAGTAGGCGGCGCTGGTCTTGCGCCCATTGCCATATTTTCCGGACACGCGACAATCTGCATTCGCATCGGCCAGCTGTATTTCTCGATTCGCGAAGCGGGGTGGGATCGCAATCGAATCGGGTCGGCGATCAGCGAGATTGCGAACGAAGTAAGTTGGATCATTACTACCGCCGTTTGGCTGGTGACGTGAACCCGCGGCCAACGTGATTGAGTGACATGAACTGATGAATAAACCACACAGCCGGACCGTACCCACCCTGCTCGTGGAAATAACCTCGCGCGGCCCGGAAAAATTAATCCTGACGGACGGGCCGCGAAGCTGGTCGTACTCGGCATTTACGCGGGAGGTCGAGCGCGCCGCCCGCGCCCTACTCGCCAGCGGGATCGCGCACGGCGACCGAATCGGTCTGCTTGCCGGAAATCGCGCGGAGTGGTTGATTGTGGACTTCGCGGCCATGTCGATCGGTGCAATCGCGGTCGGTCTAAATACCTGGGCCAGCGCGCGCGAACTCGCGTATCAACTGGCGCATGCGCAGGTGAAACTGCTCATTCTTGAACCTAAGTTTCGCGAGCGTGACTTTATCGCATTGCTCAACGAAGCACGGCAGCTTGCCGAAGAGCTGCCACGGTTAACTACGGTCGTCGAACTAACCGACAGCGAACAGCCCGAGCCCGAACACCTGAGTTACGCCAAGTTCTTGCAGGGCGGATCAGTCGCAACATCGACTGAACTCGTAGCGGCTTCGTCACGCGTGAAGTCCGACGACATCGCGTGCCTGCTCTACACCTCTGGCTCGACTGCCCTACCGAAGGGCGTGCCGCTGCTGCATCGTGGACTCATCGACAACATGTGGGAGATCGGCGAGCGTCAGCATCTTGTGGCGGGCGATCGATTGTGGTTGGCGGTGTCGTTGTTTTGGTCGCTAGCCTGCGTCAACGCGGTGTTCGCGCTCGTGACCCATGGCGGATCGATCGTATTGCAGCATCACTTCGATGCGGGCGAAGCGTTGCGGCTGATCGAGACCGAGCGCTGCACGGTGTTCTACGGCACGCCGAATATGGCGCTGGCTCTGGCCGAACACCCGGACCGCACCACACGGGATCTCTCGTCGTTGCGCACTGGCGTGACGATCGGCACACCTGCGCAGGTTCAGCGCGTGGCGGAACTCGGTGCAACCCGGATCTGCAATGTTTATGGCCTGACCGAGACCTATGGCAACTCCACCGTCGCCGATGCCGATTTGCCGCTCGCGCGCAGAACCGAAACAGTCGGCCAAGTGTTGCGCGGGAACGAGCTGCGCATCCTCAATCCTGAAACGGGAGCGGAGCAAGCGGTCGGCAGCAACGGTGAGATTGTCATTCGAGGTAACGTGACGCCGGGTTATTGGCAGGACTCCGCGCGCACCGCGGAAGCGTTCGCAGAGGGCTGGTTCCACACCGGCGATCTTGGCTTCATGGACGCCGAGGGCTACCTTCATTATCGCGGGCGTTTGAAGGAAATGGTCAAAACGGGTGGGATCAATGTCGCGCCTGCCGAAGTCGAGGAAATTCTGTCCGCGCACCCGGCGGTCGAACTTGCGTTCGTGACCGGGATCCCCGATCCGCGCCTGGATGAAGCATTGGCAGCGGTGATTGTGGCGCGCACCGGGCAGGCGATCGATGAAGCGGTGCTGCGTACTCACTGCAAGGCGGTTCTTGCGGCGTATAAAATCCCTCGGCAGTTTAAGTTTATAGAGGCTTCCGCGTTGCCATTGACGACCACCGGCAAGCTGCAACGGAATCGGTTGCCAGAGTTGTTTAGTTAATTTCGGACACGCGAGTATGAATCCGGGCTGCCCTCTATAGAATAAAATCGACCCCATCGGTTGCACTGAAACTCAGCGCATGGGTCCGATCAAGGATATCAATCGCGAAATCCGCTTTCCCGTCGCCATTCACATCGCCTTCGAGCACATGACCCGTCACCGTATAGTAGGTATGCAACTGGCCGGCGACGCCACTGAACGCAATATTCCGCAAGACGTCGGTGAACGCCTGATCGCGCGCGATCGTGGTATTCGCGTCGATCAAGGCCAGGTCAATTAAATCCTCGCTCGTGAAATCGAAAATAAAATCGCGAGTGCTTTTAGTCAGACCGGAATCCGCTGTCGTGACGAACACGAAACTATCAGCATCGAGTCCTCCGCTCAGAACATCTTGACCAAGACCTCCGATAAGGATGTCGACACCGGCCTCCCCGAACAAACTATCGGCACCAGCCCCACCCTCCAATCGGTCGTTACCGTCGCCGCCGACCAATCCGTCGTTACCGGCACCGCCCACAAGGAGGTCGTCGCCGGCGTCACCGAACAACTTATCGTCGCCTGCGTAGCCACGAAGCTCGTCCGCACCAGCGTTTCCGATTAATTCATTGGCGGCGCTCGATCCCAACAGGATATCGGCACCACCACCACCGCGAGCGTTTTCGAAATTGATGATGATGTCTTTCAGACCAAGATCGCCACTGACGTCCGCGCCTTTTGCGCTGTGCTTCGCGTAGACGATTAAATTTTCGGTGTGATTGACGGAATCGAGATTAAGCACAACGCTGGCGGTCGCTGAGCCCGCATCGTAAAAATCGCTGCCGGCTCCGCCGTCAACGCTATCGCCTCCGTCTGTCCCGGTGGCACCCGTCGCGTCATACCAATCGGCGCCACCCCCCAGGCTCACCTGATCGGCACCGTTGCCATCTCCCACGGTGTCGATGAACTTTCCGCCGATGAAACTATCGTCGCCGTTCTCAAGGTCAACCCAGCCGATTTTTCCATGCCGCGCAACACCGCTGACAACGGCAGTATTCGTGACGGTGTCATTTCCATCGCCACCGTACACTGCTTCGAGCATGCCGAGATTAGTCAATTTATCGGTGCCCTCGCCTAGAACAAACCATCCTTTAACATCGCCAGTGACGCCATTTGTGGCTGGGTCGTTACCGTCGCCGAGGTCAACCCCGAGGTCAACAGCACTATCGATCATCCCGAAATTCGAGAACTTATCGTTTCCCGGACCGAGGTAAACCGCGCCGAGGATCGCGCCGGAGTTTGACAGCGAATCGTTCCCCGTGTTGGTCGCGATGTCACCATTAATCGTGCCACTGTTGGTGATTTTCTCGATCGTGAGATCGTCCAATTCATCAGTCGTATTCGAATATATTCCCTCATAGAGAGTGCCGGAATTTTTGATAGTGTTGGTACCGGTCTTGATTCCGCCTCCGTTCAAGTCGAAAAGAATCGCCGCGCCGCTCGTACCCGCAATTGAGTCAGAGTTAGTCACGGCATAGGTACCGCCGATGGCAGAACTAATCCCCACCACCCCTTCGATCGAGCCGCTGTTGGTGAGCGCCGTAGTGCTCCCTAGCGCCACCGCAAATCCACCCCGATCCCCGTTAGCAGTGGAACCTACACCGATCTCAGCATCAGCACCGACGCTGATAATCGACGTCCCACTAAATCCCGGCGCTAAAACTAAGCCGAAATTATGCTCGGACCATAGGCTGTCATTGATCGCAATATTCCAGGGCTTTGAATTACTGCCTGCTAACAAGCCCAGAGCGAATGTCATGAAGGGATCATTCTGATTACTGAAATCGGCCGGGTCTGGGGTGAGATCCACCAGAAATGCGCTGGCCTGGACGATAAGGCCATTATCTTGGACTGGTGCTGTTCCGCCATAAAGCGTGAGCGCACCGTCGATAGGGGTGTCCTTGGTTACAAGGAATTGACTCTGCCCGGGCGTGATCTTGTACGGCATGCTGCTGCTCCAGAGGTTGTCCATTCGATCGTACTTGCGCTACACGGTTATTGCCATTTCGGCACAAGGCGTTACGACCGGGCAGACCATCACGGGCAACGTTGGAAGGATTTGGTGTACTCACTCTGCTAGGGTAAGGTCCGCTGAGTTACTCGAATCGAGCTCTAGTAAAGTCACACCGCGATAACTTGCAATCAAAACAGGAATGCAGAAGCAGTGAAGGCTAAGCGCACCGCCAAATCCCTCGTCATCGCCCACCGCGGTGCCAGTGGCTATCGGCCAGAACATACTTTGGCCTCCTATACGCTCGCGATCGAACAGGGCGCCGATTTCGTCGAGCCGGACTTGGTGGCTACTAAAGACCATCGCTTGATCTGCCGTCACGAAAACGCACTCGCGGTGCTGAATCCCGACGGCTCGCTGAATACGCAGGACACCAGTACCGATGTTTATCGTCGCGTGGACTTCGCACCCCGCCTCGCGACCAAGACGATTGATGGTCGCGAAGTTCGTGGCTGGTTCAGCGAAGATTTTACCTTGGCGGAAATCAAAACCCTGCGTGCGGTTGAACGCATCCCCGCGTTGCGACCCGCGAACACCCAGTACAACGGACAATTCGAGATCCCGACGTTCGAAGACGTTATCGCCCTGGTGCAAACCCAGAGTTCGCGGACCAGGCGCGCGATCGGTATTTATCCGGAGACTAAACACCCGAGTTATTTTCACAGCGAAGGCCGTGGGATCGACGGATCCGTCATTGGCATTAACTTGGGTGCCGCCTTAATCGATGTGTTGCGCGCGACTGGTTTTACAGATCGCGAGCGGATTTTCATTCAATCATTTGAAGTCGAAAATCTACGCGAACTGCAACAAATCTTATTGCCGCGGGCCGGGCTCACCTTGCCGCTGATTCAGCTGATCGAGGGCAGCGCCGCACCGTATGACCAAGTCTTAGCGGGAAACGTGCTCGATTACGCCGCGATGATCAAGTTGTCCGGTTTGCAGGAAATCGCGCGCTACGCGCGGGGGATTGGTGTTTTCAAACACCTGGTGATTTCACGGACCGCGGACGACGCGTTAGCAGAACCCAGTCCCCTGGTGCGCGACGCGCACGCGTCAGGTTTACTGGTGCACGGTTGGACCTTTCGTGCAGAGAATCATTTTCTCCCCACCGAACTGCGCCACGGGCGAGACTCCGCGAGTCATGGTGATCTAAAGGCCGAAGTGCGCGCGTTCGTGGCCGCTGGGCTCGACGGTGTATTTTGTGATCACCCCGACCTTGCGGTCGCAGCGATCGCTTCACTCGGCGAGGGTTAGGGTGGCGCTCGCCCATCCACCACAATAAAGCGTCAGCGCGCTCAATAGGGCTTCGACTGTCGCGATGATCTCGGGCGCGCCCAACGTCGCATGACCTTGCACGATGAAGAGTACGTCCCGCGTAGCCTCGGTAATCCGCGAATGCGCAGCTTGTCGACATTCCAGTCGGCCCAGCAACCGGCCTGCGGCGTCGCGGTAGCAGTACTCCCCACTCGTCACCCGTGTCGGCACGGTCTCCCCGATGAGGGTAACGGTGTCGTCGCCTTGCATCTGCTCTAGCGCGAGCGGTAGGGTAAGTTGCGCGAGATCATGGGCGCCGATCGAGACCCGAGTTTGCATCGACACCAAGGAGTAGCAATCTATCAGCACGCGCGTTGCACGCCATTCGCGACGCTTGAATAAAAATTTGAATTGACTCTCTGGTGACGGCACAAACTGACGACCCGTTTTACCGATCCGCGCATGCAGCGCCTGGTAACCGGTCAATCTGGGATCCGCCAATACTGCGTCCAAGCTAGAGGTCGCGAGCAAATCGCCGAGGAATGTGCGGATCTCGGCGGCGAGGCGCGCCGATTCGGTCGCGTTCACGATGCCACGGACCTCAAGGAACCCCACCGGGATCCCGTATGCAGTGCTCCGTAATGACTTGGTTTTTAGATAATCAAGCGCCATATTGGTGACTATAAAGACGACTAAACGCGGTGACGAGGCCATGGTGAAAGACCTTGAACGGATACGGAAAATTGGCCTACTCACGGCGGGTCAGGTGCGTGACGATTTAGTCGCGCGTCACGGCGAATACCCCGCGATGTTTACGCGCCTGCTGGGTGCCGTCGATCCTGAAATTACGACTACCGCGTACCGGGTGTATGCGCACGACTACCCTGCTGCGATCGACGACAACGATGCGTACGTGATCTCGGGCTCGCGTTTTTCCGTCTACGATCCGGATCCCTGGATCTCGCGTCTTGAAGCCTATGTGCGCGAGCTATTCGCTACACGCAAACCGACCGTCGGGATCTGCTTCGGCCACCAAATGATGGCGCGCGCGCTCGGCGGGATCACGGAGAAAGCCCCGCAAGGTTGGGGGATCGGTAAGCACGCCAGCGAAATCCTCGCGCCGCAACCCTGGATGCAACCGCAGGCCGCGGGTTACGGTGTTTTCGTTAGCCACCAGGACCAGGTGCTTCAACTTCCTCCTGGCGCGCAGCGTCTCGCGACCAGTCCACACTGTCCGAATGCGATGTTTGTCGTCGACGATTTCTTCCTCGGTATTCAGGGAC
>SHZM01000111.1 GCA_009692265.1 Gammaproteobacteria bacterium | reverse complement strand
ACCGCGAAACCGGACAGCCTGCCTTCGTGGAAAATCGGCAGACTGAAGGTGAAGTGGTTCAGGTGGCTGCCGGTGGTGTAGGCGTCGTTGGTGACGAGGATGTCGCCGGGTTCGATCTTGCCGTGCGTGCCCGCGCTGAAGTGCGCGAGTTTCGCGCGCACCGTCTCCGACATGCCGCGGATAAAGCTGGGCAACCCCAGGCCGATCGACACCGTGCCGCCCTCGGCAGTGAACAATCCCACCGTGAAGTCGAGCGCCTCGTAGATGATCATGTTGTAGGCGGTGCGCATCAGGTTGGTCTTCATTTCCTCGGTGACGGCGAGGACACCGTTGCGCACGATCTCGGTCAGCACGGGATCGGCTTTGGCACCAACCATCTTATTGACCGGGCGCGCGGCTTGGCGGGGTACGCGAGCGGGTTTGCGTAGCGGGGTCGCCTTCGCCGTCCCGGCCTTTGGTGGAGGTCTCATGATTACGTCCTGGTTATATCGTTTCTAATTCTAAAATGCCCGCAGATATGCGCTGTTCATGGACATGATGTAATAAAAGTAAAACATTATGGAGTATGAAATGCTCGGCATATCTTCAGATAGTATTTATTCAATCCCGCCAACTCAACCTTCAACTACGTTCGGGACATCGCCTCGCCGGCGCGTGAAGGCGATAGAGCGTGCACTGCGCCTGTGCCCACGATACCTGACTTGCTCTACGCTGCATGAACACCAACAAGATCGATTCTCGCCCGCGCTCGCTTGGTGCGATCGGGTTGCCATTCAATGATGTAGGCCTCAAGCGCCTGCGCAAACACCTCTTTGATGCCTTCTTCGGGAAGAGCAATTTCACCGGATTGCGGTTGAGTCTCCGTAGTGTTTCCATCCAGCCAGGCGATACTTGCAACTGCTTCAATTCTTCCGTTCGAACCAGAGCGGAAAGTCAGTACTCGGCTGCGCGCCTCTCCGGTCTCATCTTCATATTGGACGAGATAGCGGGCATAGACCCGCGCTCCCGCAGCAATACGCGAGATCGAACCCGCGAAATCGGCACTACGGGCTTCTGTCAATAGGGCGTCCACCAGCGGATGACCAATGCCCCCCAGTTCCGAATCGCGCGCGCGAAGCGCAAGGCTGCGATCAAAACAGATGCGCTCATAGCGTGGCGCGAGATGGTGCTTGCGTTGTAGAACTTCAGGCACGTGGATATTCCAGAAGTCTCCCTCGGGAACGGTGGCCCCGCCGTAATGCAGCACCATGGCGCGAACCCAGGCGCCAAGCTCGACCAGCGTGTGGCGGCCTTCGATCTTGCGATAGTTCTCCAGGTTGAATCCGGTCAAATCTTGTGAGAGGACGCTGAGCGCTTCCCGAGCCCGGTTCGCCTCGGCAATCATTCGCGCGATTTCAGTTGCGGTTCTCTGATAGTCGCGGTCGACCAGCGCGCGCTTGAAGAGTTCCTGATAATCAGGTCGGCTGCCGAGCAACCCCAGAATATCGCTCTCGAAGTCTTCCAGCGGATGGCCGCGATCGTCCACCTTGCCGATGGATCGGGCGATATCGACGAGCTTGCCCTGCAGAAGTCCATAAATGCGTTCCTCGACGGTGTCTTCGGCCAACAGGTTGTAGACTTGAACCGTGTCTTGCTGCCCATAGCGATGAATCCGGCCGATGCGCTGCTCGACCGCCATCGGATTCCATGGCAGGTCGTAATTAAACAACACACGTCCGATCTGAAGATTCACACCCTCCCCACCGGCTGAAGTCGAGATCAGAAAACGCGCCCCGTCTTCACGCCAGAACGCTTCCATTGCGGCAATCTTGTCGTCAAGCGGTCCGCCCTTGAGTGTGGCAATTGTCTCGGCGCCGAACATCCGCCCCAACTCCTCAGCGAGAAACTCCAGCGTGTCGCGATACTGCGTGAAAATCACGAACCGTTCATTGACCTGATCGCGCCGCAGGCTGCTCACCGCCCGCGCCAGGGTCTCGAAGCGGCGGTCGGGACCGTTTGGGACCAGCGCGACCAGTTCACGCACGCGTTCGATTTCCTCCGGAATTCCGGCCTCAGCAAAGACCCCATCCTCAGCTTCCTCATCCCCATCCAAGGACCAGGAAGTGGTCTCGATTTCCTCCTCGCGCCTTTGCAGTCTGCGTCGTACCCGGCCGACATAGCTTTCCGTCTCCGATTCTGGAGCGTTGCCGCCCAGAATCGCGTTTGCCAAAGTCAGCATTTCGTCTTTGATGCGAAGAATTTCTTCGGCGACATGGGAGGCTTGCGTAGACGATGCCGTACGCCGCTTGCTTTCAAGATCCAATTGCTTTCTTGTAAGCAGCACCAACAACCGGCGACGCAGTGCCTGCCGTATGGCGCGCGGACTTGAGGACATGATTTTCTGGAACGTGACCATCACAAAGCCGATGGCCCGCTGCGCGCTGCTAGTGGTCCGCTGATCAATTCCCGCTGCCGTATAACCTTCCCTCAGGTAGTCGCTCAATTGGTCGTAGAAGTAGCGCTCGCGCGGCGCAAGCGAAAAAGTTTCGGTCTGTACCTGCCGTCGGCGGAATATCGGCTGCCCCGCGGCATCGGTGACCTCACGCTTGGTGCGCCGAATCATCACGCGGCTGAGCAGTCCGCGATGGTCGTTTATAGCCTCAGGACGCGGGAACAATTGATCGTTCAGAAGTTGCAGCAGCGACCAGAATTGGTAGGCATTGCCCTGATGTGGTGTCGCTGAAAGGAATAGTAGATCGCGAGTATGGTTGCGTAATGCTTCGGCAAGCTTGTAATTTTGCGTCGTAACCAATTTCTTGCCGGTTTTGGTCCGCGAGATGTGATGCGCTTCGTCGAAGATCACCATATCCCAGCCCGGCGCAGCGAGCAATCGTTGCAATCGGCGCGCCTGCTTCAAGGTGTCGATCGAAGCGATAACGTGCGCGTGGCGTTCCCAGGTGGCGGAGCCGTGATCCTGAAAATCGCGCCCGAGCACGTCGAAATGCATCCGGAAGCCGCTTTCCAGCTCGCGCCGCCAGTTTTCGATCAATCCGGCGGGGGTAACGATAAGAATGCGTGCCGCGTCGCCGCGGGCGAGCAACTCTCGGATCAGCATGCCGGTCTCGATGGTTTTGCCCAGTCCGACCTCATCCGCGATCAGCATGCGCCGTGGCGCTGTTGCAATAAGGTCGTGTACCAGCAGGATCTGGTGCGGCAGCAAGTCAACGCGACTCGCGGTGAGTTCACCGCCAGTATTGGCGTGGCACATGTCGAGTGCCATCTGCTTCAGTCGATAGGTCAACGGGTCGTCGAAATCGCCAAAAGCCAGGCGCTGCCACAGGTCCGAAGCCTTTTCCAGCCATTCTAGAGGTACGGTCTCGACGCGTTCGCCGTCTGCTGTCTTGAAAAGTATCTTCGCCTGATAGACACCGAGGTTCTGTGCAACCTTCAATACCTCGCCCGTGCCCCATTCCGGGCGATCGCGGACACGTACATAGTCATCTACGCGGATCTGGGCGCCATGATCCAACAAATCGTTCATGTCAGATTAAATCCAGTGAGGTAATAGATATTCGAGCCCTCCTGGGCGCGCTTTGCTGTGCCGAATACGCCACGCAGGGGTATTCGCTCATTGCCGCGCTCAAACCAGAGTTCATTGCCATAGAAAAGCTTCCACTCGAACACAACCTGGACGAACCCGCCCATACGATCGAGCTCGTTTGCGCGACCGGCGAGCAGTTTATGAATTTCGGCGCCGATCTCCCCTCGGTCTTTCGCGTCGAGCAGGACGCTTTCCAATCCGATCAGCCGCAGTTTGCTTCCACGGGCAAACGGAAACACGTCCTGACGCAGTTCGCGCAGGTAATCGATGAAGCCGACTTCCTGCATGTTCGGCGCGATGCCATCCACCTTGTGCGGCTGGAGCATCCTTTTTTCGAGGAGCAGGTAACCGGCCATCAAGCCACTCCATGCTGCACCAGGAGCGGCGCACCTTCCATTACGCCGATCACACGACCGATGGACGTTTCCCAATCGCTACGCGTCTGCTTGCAGTACTTGAGGCCGGCGGAAATCTCCGGCCATTGGGCGCGGAATTTCTCCAGGAGTAGCAAGACAGACTCACCCGCGTCCGCGAGTGCGATGAGCGCTTGCCACAAGTCCGCATACACGAGACCTTCAGGTTGGCCGTTGGTATCAAATAAGGTCGTTTGCATCTGTCGTGTCGCAACGCGTTCAAGATTGGCGAGGGCTTGCTCCAGGCGGTCAGCAGGCTGTTTTATTTCGTAGCTGCGGCTGCGACCGCTGGTCTTGCCGTCCCGCCCGCGTATGACCAGCCCTGCATCCTTCACGTCGTCTATGCTGACCTGAAGCGCCCGCAGGTCCTTGGACAGATTGTCCACGCTAAGCTCGGCCCGCCGCGGCATCAGGCAGCGCAGCCAGACGTAAGAGAGGCTGTCGATGTTTTCCAGTGCCGCCGGAAGGGGCCGGTCACGGGTGACGAGCTGATCGACGATAGTGCTGATGTCCTGTAGCGCGCGATGCAATGGCAGCGTTTTGCCTTCGTGGTCGAGCACGCGGTCGTAGTGGGCGCTGTAAAGTTCCAGGCACTTGCCGATGCATATCAGCCGCACGTCCGGCTCGGCGAGCGGCTTGCCGCCATAGCGACCAGCTTCGATTGCGGTCAATTCTGCTCGCGCGCGGCGGCGTACTTCCTGACGCACGCCTGCCCATGAACGAGGTGCCGGGTCAGCCTGGCGCTTGCGGCAGACGTGGATTAAGTCGTAAGAGATATTTTCGTTATCCTGGTGTTGCGACGAAGTCTCCGATTCACTATGAACAGGATATACGGCGGCTATTTCGAAGCCAGTGTCGCAGAGCGCTTGCAATAGCCCCTCCCAAACCGTGCCGTCCTGATCAGCGTGGTGGAAGGTGAACGCGAGGAGACCTTCCGAGGGAAGAGATTGGTGTGCTTTTCTGAATACTTGGGAAAGCCCTACGTAGAAATCTGCCCTGCTCTTACCTCTAGTGCGGTTTTCGACAATCTCGCCGCCCTTGTCGGTGTACTCCGGCGCAAAGCAAGGGTATTTTGACTTCAATGCCAAACGCAGCCAGACGTGAAAGAAATCGGCAAGCTCGGCATAATTGACGTTACCGACGTATGGCGGATCTGTGATGACTAATGCAGGTGTCGCGGTATCAATCTCAGAGGAATTGGCACAGCGCAGGTCAGATTCAGTGCCGGACATTGCGTCAACTACTACCTTTTGGCGATTACCATCTTCGCCTGTATTCGCGAAATCCCAACAAGAGTTTTGATAGGCAAGTCCATCGTACAAAAGCTTGAATTGAGCTAGCCACGTGCCGCCGGCAATATTTAATATTCCGAACGAGTTATTCTCAGCAATCGTAGTCTTGGGCTGAAAGTCATGCCGACTAAAAACGCCCTCTGCCGTTTGCCCGCCCGCCGACTTCCTTGACACTCGTTGACGAGTGAAAAGGTTATTCGATTCGAGAACACC
>SHZM01000110.1 GCA_009692265.1 Gammaproteobacteria bacterium | reverse complement strand
CGCCTGGGTGGCTATCTTGGCCGTAACAACGATCCGCACCCGGGACACCAGCTTATGTGGCAGGGCTACACGGTCCTGCAAATCCTCTGTCTGGGCTTCACTCTCAGGCCACCGGATACAAGTTGAAATAATTGTGGGTAAAGGGCAGCCCTAGCCCGCGTCCAATGTGGGCGCGCACGCATCGGACGCGATGGACCGGGCTGCAACGGTAACTTTGTGCTCGCGCTGAGGCCTGCGCGACACTGCGCTCTAGATAAACGGCGGAGTTTTCTGCCGGAAAATCCCTACCACCGCTTGCCGATTTACATTAGCGAGTATCGCTGCACGCGATCTGAAAAATCTGTCCGGGACGCGAGTTCGATTCTCAGGCAGACTAATGCGTGAGCGACCGACGAAGCGAAAAATTAGAATAATTGTCTCGTCTGTTGAAGAGCTTGACGTACGAATCTCAACGAAATTCACGTGATGGGCGCGGCGGCGTATGCATCGGAAGCCAAAAAGAGTAGACAACGTCCGCCATGTCATATCCGCGGCCGGATTCCAGCGACGGGAGGCGGTATGAATGACGGCGACAAACAGGATTTTCCATTGGAAATAGAACGGTTAAATGGCGTCGTCGAGGAAATTCAAGACAAATTGCTTGCCATGGAACAAAAGCTAAACCATACCAGCTACAGGCTATTCAAAATGGCTGTGATGACCGGAGCCGCATTTGTAATCCTGCTCGCCCTGACCGGCGCGATATTTCTGTCGAATGTGTTCTAAAGCACGCGCAGGATGGGAATTCCCATAATTAGATGGAGAATGAGATGTAGGATTCTGCAGGACTCGGCCTTACCCATCTATACCGTTGCGGCAGCGTCAATAAAAATTCTCACTCCGCTGCGCTTACTCGTCCGCTAGATGGCAAAATACCTATCCTTGAACAACAAGACAATTGCTCGACTTCACCGCGAAGTGGAGTCGTCGCCAGAGGTCTAACCGCAATGATTCCCAATCTATCCGACTCCACAATCGGCATTATCGGCCTTGGATACGTCGGCCTGCCTCTAGCCGTCGAGTTCGGCAAGAAGTATCGAACTGTTGGATTCGACACCAAGAAGTCCCGCGTCGATGAACTCAATCGCGGTCACGACCACACGCGGGAAGTCGAACGCGATGAACTGGCGCGGGCAAAACACCTCACCTGCACGGCAGACCCAGAGTATCTGCGCATTTGCAACGTCTTTATAGTGTCCGTTCCCACCCCGGTCGATTCCGCCAACCGCCCTGATCTCACGCCTCTCGTCAAAGCCTCCGAAACGGTGGCCAAGGTGATGTGCGAGGGAGCAGTGGTCGTCTATGAGTCAACCGTCTATCCCGGCGCCACCGAAGAAGTCTGCGTCCCTCTCCTGGAAAAGAACTCCGGACTAATGTTCAACCGTGGTTTTTTTGCTGGCTACAGCCCCGAAAGGATCAATCCGGGCGACAAGGCGCATCGCCTGGCCACGATAAAAAAGGTTACCTCCGGGTCCACACCGGAAATTGCCGACTACGTTGATGCGCTTTACCGCAGCATTATTACGGCCGGTACCCATAAGGCCAGTTCCATCAAGGTGGCCGAAGCCGCAAAAGTGATTGAGAACACACAGCGTGATCTCAACATTGCACTGATGAACGAACTTGCCATCATATTCAAGCGGCTTGGCATAGACACTCTGGAGGTCCTCGAAGCCGCTGGTAGTAAATGGAATTTTCTGCCTTTTCGCCCTGGTCTTGTGGGGGGACACTGCATCGGAGTCGACCCCTATTACCTTACGCACAAAGCGCAGGAAATCGGATATCACCCCGAAGTTATCCTCGCTGGCCGCCGGATTAACGACAGCATGGCTGGTTATGTCGCCGATCAACTCATCAAACTCATGACCCGGCGCAAGATGCAAGTCGTCGATTCGAGGATTCTCGTCCTCGGTCTCGCATTCAAGGAAGGATGTCCGGATCTGAGAAACACCAAGGTTATCGACATAGTGCGAGAACTCTCGAACTATCACGCGCGCGTGGATATCTACGACCCGTGGATCGACATACAGGAGGCAGTAACCGAGTACGCCGTCCAACCGCTATCCGACCCGCCTCCCGCCAACACCTATAACGCGATCATACTTGCGGTGGCGCATCCGCAATTTCTGAAATGGGGTGCGGCCGGCATTCGCTCTTTCGGCAAACCCGGGCACGTACTCTATGACGTCAAATCTCTACTAGGTAAAACAGAATCGGACGAGCGCTTGTAGGGAGAGTGAAGTCCCATAGTGAAGCAGCTAGATGGTCGTGTGCCCACTTAGAACTGAAACGGAAACGGCGCAAGGCCGCGTTCGCGGGCTTCACGATCAAGTATCGCCGGCAGCGCACGCCAGCCTGACAACAGCCGAAATTTGCCTGATGCGCTATCGAGTGAGACTTACTCCTGCGCTCCCAACAAAGCAGTCAAAAGTCACAAAAGTGTCGGCACGTGACGAGAGTGTTTCACGCCGAGATGCCCGGGGTAGCATCCGTGCTCGAGAAACTGGTCGGGGCGAGAGGATTTGAACCTCCGACCACCTGCACCCCATACAGGTTTTTTAGCGTCCACCAGCGTCCAGAGACGTCCAGCGATGTTTTTATAACATATTGTATTTATTGACTTGTTGTTGCGTTATTGTCCAATACCGTCTATTGTGATCCCGCTGCAGCGCGGTCAGCCAATAGCCCCACGCATAGCCCCAAAACGCGTGTTTCCGACCACCTGTATCGGTGTTTCCGACCACCTGTATCGGATAGGCACAAGGACCATGACAACGACCAACAAGCTGTCGAATGTGGCCGTAAAGAACGCCAAAACGGCGCCCGGGCAACAACGCATGTTGTCCGACGGCAATCGGCTGTATCTGCGGGTACGCAATCGCGCGGGGCGCGTTTCAAAGGAATGGATGTTCATATACACGCCACGCCCCGGCGCGGCGCAGCGCAAGTTGGGATTCGGCAGCTATCCCACCGTCACGCTGGAAAGAGCCCGGCAGAAGGCTGACGAGGCACGCAAGCTCCTGACCGACGGCATCGACCCACAGATCGAGCGGCAAGCCCAAGCAGCGAAGCGGGCGAGCGCAGACACGCTCCCGCAAACCGTCTCCGAACTGTTCAGGCACTGGCACGCCCTCGCCCTCGCTCACCGAAAGGATGGCGGGAAAGAAATCAAGCGGGCGTTCGACAAAGACGTCCTGCCCAAGATTGGTGGGGTGTCGCTAAAAAACATCCGGCGTGGCCACACCACCGCGGTACTGGACGAAGTGCTCGCCCGCGATGCCCGAAGGCTTGCGAATCGTCTGCTGAGCGAGATGCGTCAAATGTTCAAATTCGGCGTGATTCGCGACCTCGTTGCAGCAGACCCGACCTACGGTATTACGAAAAACGACGTTGGCGGCAGGGACACCGAACGTGAGCGGGTGTTGTCAGAAGGTGAGATACAGACGCTCAAGGCGGCCCTGCCATCGGCAAAGCTCCCGAAACCGACAGAATTGGCGGTGTGGATCATGTTGTCCACCTGCTGCCGTGTCGGCGAGCTGAGCAAAGCCAAATGGAGCGAAATCGACCTCCATCAGGGCAGCTGGGTAATTCCAGCCGATAACTCGAAGAACAAGAGGCCGCACACCGTATTCTTGAGCGCCTTTGCGTTGAAACAGTTCAAGAGCCTGCGCGCGCTCTGCACATCGAATATCTGGGCTTACCCAAACCGCGCCGACGACACCGAGTCCGCCGAAAACGTCGAGCAGCGTCACATCAACCTGAAGACCATCGTCAAACAACTACGCGACAGGCAACGCACAAAGGCCCTTGATAAACGCACCGAGGCCGTGTCTACATTGAATCTGCCCGGCGGTGATTGGGTTCCGCACGATTTGCGTAGAACCGGCGCAACGTTGATGGCGTCTCTTGGCGTTCTGCCCGCGGTGATCGAACGCTGCCTCAATCACCTCGAACAGAACCGAATGACGCGTATTTATCAGCGGCACGATTTCTCGGTAGAGCAACGCCAAGCATGGGAAATGTTAGGTCAACGCCTGGAATTGCTGACATGCGATGACACATCCAATGTCGTGAGCCTACGGACGCGAAAGCTGACGCAGAGACAAATGAAGGCCAATGCTCGCTAGATCTGTTGCAAGTCCAAAGAGCTGGGACGGGGCTATCATGCGTCGATGTGTAATGCCTCAAATCATCCGAAGCACTGCAGATGCGGATGGGGGCCACCGCGGGATGGCGGTGCTTGGCGTCCTGGGTCTGCCCCGCTGGGGGCAATCTATTCGCAAGGGTATGCCACATTTGTCATACCAAACGCGACGTGCCGTTATTGCAGCGCCGCGGTATTTTTCTATCAGTCGCCGAATGGCGGGCGCGTGTTCTTTGACGAGCTTGGGCCACCATGGCCAAAGCATTATTGCAACTTTTCTGCACACTTGGATCTTCCGATCCCAGAAGATATGCGCATTCGTCCCCCGATCGTGGCGCTTGAGCGGGCTACCTACCCCTGGGAAAAAGATCGATGGAAGCCGTTATTGAAGAGTGAATTGCTCCCAGATATAGAGTCTCGACACTGTTACAAGCTATCAGGACTAGTGGAAGCTGACGCCATTGACCTCTTTGCTGCTCAAGAAGCCAAAACCATTCAGCTGTTCATACGAACTTCATCAATATCGCAGGACATGATGTTCTTCATTCGCGATCGTGTGCGTGGGGAGTATGAGTTATCAGGCATTCGGGTAGATATAAGCGAAGAAGCTGAAGCGATAAATTACGTTGGCTACACCAGCCGAGACGTTGCCGTAGCACAGTCGATCTCCAAGTAATTGTCGAATATCTACAAACGAGGATTAATCATCGTGACAAAGGCAAACGCACTGACGTCGGCTCTGGCTGTGATGGTCGTAATTGTTCTTGACGGACCAACTGCCATTTACCGCGTAGATACGTCGAATGTAATTGTTATTGCCGGTTCAACTGCCATGTACCGCGGTGATACGCCGAATGTTGACGCGGTAAATAAGCCGTATAAAGACGCGTTCACCATGTACGGAGGGTTATCCCACGAAAGCAGAGAAGCCCCCTGGGGCAATCCGGAACTTGCTGCATCCCGCGGCGAGGAAGCCGGCCAGAGGGACTTGGAGAAGGGTATTCGGCAAGTGGTGCTCTTCGGGCTGATCGCAATCGATGAATTCCGCGCCTTTGGCTACGCGTTGCATTCCGGTGGGTGCGGGGTAGGAGGGGATGACCAGCGCTACTGGAGCGCCTACAACGACGTCATGGTCGAGGCGGGTCGAAAGCAGTTTGGCGACAGGTTCCCCGACGCCGGCCTGCATCTGGTTAAAGGTTGAGACTGTCGCGTCTTCAACTGCACGGCCAGATCGGGAATTGGGCCAGAAATTGGTGGTCAGCGAATTTTGCGCACGATGGTCAATACTGATCGCGCAGTGTTGTCTGCGTGGTCCGGATTGACCAGACCTGCGCGATTGAATTGACCAGGGTGAAATGTCTTCAACTACCTGGCAGGATTGCGGAATGTGCTGAATCCGGGTGGTCAGCGAATTTCGCGCACAGTGGTCAACTTTTATTGCGCACCAACACGCGTGGTCATACGGAACATTTCACTGGAGCTTGCGTGACCTTCGA
>SHZM01000003.1 GCA_009692265.1 Gammaproteobacteria bacterium | reverse complement strand
CTGCAACTGGGCCGGCGTCACTAATTGTTTGTCGTTCATATCGATCACCATGCCTCGCATCATGACCGAACCCAGCTACCCCTTCAGACTCATACTCCGTTGGATTCACGCCCTTTGTTCAGACTCATACCCCATTGGACAAGGCTACCAGCGCGAGTCAGATTTATAATCTGTTAAGGTTCGCCGAGCGCGGCGGCCAACGCGCCGAATGCCTCCGCGTGCTAGCCACCGTGAAAGTATTGTCCGTTGGCCCGACCTGTTCGGATGCCTTACGCGATTCCGGCATCGCGGTGACAGCCGAAGCCTCACCGCCGAAACTCGGGCCGTTGATGGAGCTACTGAAAGCCCAGCTCTAACGCGCCGCGGTCACCGCAGTCGGGTTACCTCCGCCAGGAACGCTGCTAGTATCACTCGGGAAGTGATTTCATGTGTCGATCGCTAGCGTCCTTCTAGGAGGGTACAATGCTTCACCATCGGACAAGTGTGTTGATCATCACCGCATTGCTAGGGATGTCTGCACAGGATGTCTAAGCGACGTTCCATTTCATGCAGCTCGAGTTGGCTCTGGGCGGGGTATCTGATGACACCTCGCAGCAGGCGATCCAGTTACGTATGCGATCAGGCGGCCAAAGTTCTATTTCCGGCAGGACCGTTATTGCGCGGGATGCCGCGGGTCTTAACCCGGTGACCGTTATTTCATTCCCAAGTAATGTCCTCGGGGCTGGCGCGGGGGCTCGGATCTTGATCGCGAGTTCGGCCTTCACCACGGCCGAGGGGCCGACACCGGACTTCACGATGACCAACCTGATCCCCGAGAGTTACCTCGCGGCTCGTAGCCTGACTTTCCAAGGCGGCAGCACGGTGTACTGGAGGTTGTGTTGGGGCGGCAGCAATTACACCGGGCCCATCACGGGTGATACTACTAACGATGCCGACGGTAATTTCGGTCCGTGTGTCGATGCCGCGTTACCCGCCACGTCGGGCAAGGCGCTGCTTTTCAACGGTCTGGCCAGTGCATTCAGTACCAACAACGCGGCGGACTATTCGGTCACGGCAGCGAACGCGGTGCTTACCAAACAACAGCGGGGTATCGCAGCAGATCGTCGGCGCAGTCACGCCGGTCCTGTCGATCGACGATGTTACGGTCACCGAGGGCGCTGCCGGGACAGCCACGGCCACCTTTACCGTCACGCTATCCTCGCCAGCCCGTGCCGGTGGGGTGAGCTTCGACATCACCACGGCTGATGACACAGCTAAGGTTGCCGACAACGACTACGTTCTCGGCTCGCTAGTCGGCGAGAGCATCGCGCAGGGCGATAGAGATTACAGCTTTAACGTCACAGTCAACGGGGATGCCTCGGCGGAGGGTAACGAACATTTCTTTGTCAATCTCAGCAAGCCCAGCGGCGCGACCCTCGGAGACGGCGAGGGCGTGGGGACGATCACCGATGACGACGGCGCCCCTAGCCTGACGATTAACGATGTCTCGCTGAACGAGGGCAACCTCGGCACCGCTGGTTTAACCTTCACCGTTAGCCTCTCCTCGCCGGCCGGTGATGGTGGCGTTAGCTTTGATATTGCGACCGCGGATGAAACTACCCAGGACCACAATCCGGTGACCGAGGATAGCGACTATGTAGGCAAGTCCCTTACGAGCCAGGCCATCCCCGCGGGAAATGTAATCTACACCTTCGACGTCCTGGCAAACGGCGACAACACTCCCGAGCGCAACGAGCACTTTTCAGTAAATCTGAGCAGCGTTACTGGCGCGAGCCTCACCGACGGCGAAGGGCAGGGCACGATCACCGATGACGATCCTGACTTCATTAAAATCGAGCAGGTCCTGGGTGGAGTGTCGGGTGCCACGAACCAGCAGACGATCCAGTTACGCCTGCCACAGAACGGGCAAAACCTGGTGGCGGGATCGGAACTCATCGCACGCGATGACGCTGGGTTGAATCCAGTGACCATACTCAATTTTCCCGAGAACGTTGCGGGGGCCTCGGCGGGCGCGCGGATTTTACTGTCGAGTGCGGCGTTCACAGCAGCCGAGGGGCCAGCGCCAGACTTCGCCATGACGAACTTGATTCCCGCAAGTTATCTGCCAGCGGGTCGCCTCACTTTCGAAAAGAACGGCATCGTCTATTGGTCACTGTGCTGGGGCGGAAGTGCGTACACCGGCCCCACCACGGGTGACACGGCCAAGGATCTGGATGGTGAATTCGGGCCGTGTTTTAGTGCCGCCTTGCCTTCGGCGGGGCCGGGACTCCGCTACAAGGGAAGCGTGAGTGCCTTGAGTACCAACAACGCCGGGGACTACGAGGTCACGACGGCAAAAGCGATATTTACCAATAATGCTGGGGACTCTCGACAAGTCGGCAGTAGTCAAGGCGCGTTCTGCCGCGGTGTACTCGCGACTTTTACCGGCAGCGCCAACGCCGATCACTTCTCGGGAACTCCGGGTAACGATGTGATTGTCGGTGGCGATGGTAACGATACCTTGAGCAGGGGCGGCGGCAACGATCGGATTTGCGGTGGCAACGGGCGGGACGCCATTTCTGGAGGCGCTGGAAACGATCTGCTCCATGGAGATGGCGATCGGGATACGCTCAACGGCGGAAGCGGCAACGATCGACTCGAAGGAGGATCGGGATCGGATCTCTGCGCTGGCGGATCCGGCACTGATACCGCCATCTCCTGCGAAGGTAAGAGCGGCGTGCCTTAGCAGCTGTTTAATCTATGTAGATTAAGGCCACAAGACTCGCGTTTCCTCCGCCAGAAAAGCGGTGGTTGCGGCATCCAGGAAGCGCGGAGCATCGGCGGCGAAGATCGCCTGAATCCGTGAGCTTCCCCAGTAGGCTTGGAACGCGGCGAGATCTTCAAAAAATAATTCGGCCATCCCGTCGTACGCGGGTGTGCCGGTCGCGTAGGTTTCGGGTAGTTGATGGCATTGCACGTAGCGAACAATGCCGGCATCGCGCGGAATTTGCGGGCCGTGTTCATTTAACCAATAGGCCTGAAAGTCGGCGACTGACATGCCCTTTAGTCGATGCAGCAAGAAGATCGCTTTGACCAGTTTGGTGTCCTTGGCGATCGGTGGTCCTTCGATCAGCACATGCTCACGGGTCGCGAGGAACGCCAGTTTTGATTGGTCGATAAAATTCGGCTCGTCGGCGAGCGCGCCGTTGATGTAATCGGGGTTATTGGGAAAGTTAACGATTATATCGAGAGTGTCGAACCAGATTTCGGCGACGCCGTCGTAGGGCACGGACTCGAAGCCGGGCAGTGCCGGCGCGATGCGGTGACTCTGCACGTAGCGGCGCAGGGCCTTGATCCGCAAGGCGAGCGGGCCATGAGTTTCGCGCCAGTGCTGATGAAAGAACGCTTCGGTAACGGTTGCCTTCTTGGCAATGAGTGCGAGGCCTTTGATCATTGAGTAATCCTTTATAAGGTATAGACGCGGTTTGTTTGACTCTGTCACGCGCAGCTTACATCTCGAAGAGCGCAACGGCATAATCAGCCGTGTAATGAATTTCGACTCACGCAAATTGGAGAGTTCTAATGAAAACCATAAAGTTTTTAACCTCGAGTGCCTTAGCGTGCTTGTTTGCTGTTGGATCCATCGCACAGGCCGAGGGAGAGCACAGCATGACCGGTTGCTTAGCCAAGGCCGGCGACGGCGTTTTCAGTCTTACGAACGTCGAGGGGGGCACGCCAGCCACCGTCGCGATCGCGGAATCAGCGCCAGACTTGAGTGGCCACGTTGGGCATAAAGTAGAGATTACCGGAACTACGGTGGCTGGTGCCGATCCAACGGCCCATACGATGAAAGTGACCGCGATGAAGCATGTTGATGCAGCGTGTCCGTAACGGGGCGCAAGGATTGCCGTACGCCGCGACCTTAGAATTACTGGGTTTTGGTGGGATGCATACGCAGCACATAAGGCGGTGCCTCAAACGTATTTGCCCGCGCGGTCTCCCAGAAAACTTTGAACGCCGGCAGATCTGGAACACCGGAAAGTAAGGCGCCGGGCGCCAGCCAGTGGTGAAGCGCGGCAAGCGAACGGACTTCGGTGGATGACACCCGGCGGATCACGTGTTCTGGTCCGAGTTGATTTGGGTGGGTCAGGCCTGCCGCGCCAAGCAGCTCTTTGAGCGCATGCAAGGTGCTTTGGTGAAACTGATACACGCGCTCGGATTTATCCGGCACTACGAGCGCACGCATGCGCTTGGGATCCTGGGTTGTGACGCCGGTGGGGCATTGCCCGGTATGACAGGTCTGCGCTTGTAGGCAGCCCAGCGCGAACATGAATCCGCGTGCGGCGTTACACCAATCCGCGCCCATCGCCACGGTCCGCGCGATATCGAAGGCGGTGACGATTTTGGCCGATGCACCGAGCTTGATTTTATCGCGCAGGTTCACCCCCACCAGGGTGTTATGCACGAGCATCAAGGCTTCGCGTAACGGCGCGCCGACGTGATCCGAAAATTCCAGGGGTGCCGCACCGGTCCCGCCTTCGCTGCCATCAACGACGATGAAGTCTGGCGTCACCCCCGTCTCTAACATGGCCTTCACGATCGAGAACCATTCCCAGGGATGGCCAACCGCGAATTTGAGACCAATCGGCTTACCGCTTGCGAGTTCGCGCAGAGTCGCGACAAACCCCATCATCTCCAGCGGCGTGGCGAACGCCGAATGTCGAACTGGGGAGATGCAATCTATACCCGCGGGCACGCCGCGCGCCTCGGCGATTTCCGCGGAGACTTTGGCACCGGGAAGCAATCCGCCGTGTCCGGGTTTAGCACCTTGGGAGAGTTTTATCTCGATCATCTTTACTTGATCAAGAATTGCGTTCTGCTTGAAGGCCACGGGATCGAAACGTCCGTGCGCATCACGGCAACCGAAGTAACCCGAGCCGATCTCCCAGGTGAGATCGCCGCCGTTCGTTAGATGATGGCGCGAAATAGATCCTTCGCCCGTGTCGTGATAAAAGCCGCCGCGCCGCGCACCGGTGTTGAGTGCCAGAATCGCATTGGCGGAGAGCGCGCCAAAACTCATGGCCGAGATGTTGAAGAGGCTGGCCGAGTAGGGTTGTGTGCAAGCGGGCCCGCCAATCTCAATGCGAAAATCGTGGCTTGGAATGTCGACTGGTGACATGGAGTGGTTCATCCACTCATAGCCCGGTCGATAAACGTTTAATTGAGTGCCAAAGGGACGTTTGTCTGATGCGCCTTTTGCACGCTGATAAACGATCGAGCGCTGGGCGCGCGAGTAGGGCAACTCCTCGGTATCTGCCTCGATAAAATACTGGCGGATTTCCGGGCGGATGTATTCAAAAAAGAAACGAAAATGCGCGAGCAGTGGATAGTTTCGTCGAATTGACTGCGCGTCCTGGCTATAGTCGAAATACCCAATGAGTGCGAGTAACCCTAAAGCGAAGGCAGGCCAGAGCCACCAGATGGACAACATCCCAAGCACCAGGCAGACGCCGCAAGCAAGAATGGAAAGGGTCCACGCCCAGTAACGTTGCGGCAGAACGGAATCCAGAACGTTGATCACCATAAGACCCCTCCCATTGGCTGGATGGGATGGATGATAACAGCGTCGGACGGCGACCACGCGAACACGTCGCCAGCGCGCTAACCTAAAACGCGATATGAACGAGAGTCGGTATGTCGCTGCGTTTGCTGGCAGCATAGCGAATGGTTATGGTGCCACCCTGTAATCGGAGCTTGCCCCATGTCTGCTGCCCCGAAAGTTTCTACCTCACGGCCGGCCTTCGCCGACTTAAGCCCCGAGGATGTCGATGCGCTCTTCAAACGCGCGGTGGTGCGCAGCTTTCCCAAGCACGCCATTATTGTGAATGAAGGGGACAAGGCGGACAGCATCTACTTCATACTCGCAGGGAGGGTCAAGATCTTCCTGTCCAACGAAGAGGGCCGTGAGGTGGTGATCGGAAACATCGCGGCGGGTGACTACTTCGGGGAGATGTCACTACAGCCCGGTACTCGGTCGGCCTCGGTGATGACGGTTGATGCCTCATGCGGTGCAAGATTCCCTGGTCCGGTTTAAGACGTCGCCCCCTGACCGCATCCGAATAGCTGCACTATCTTTCAACGCAAAATTGCCGTTCAAGGCACTTTCCGTTCGCGATTTCTTGCTTCACCGCACTGTGTCGCTGTCCTGTGCAGCCGTGGATCTTTTTTTTCGACTAAACGGTAAATCTCTGTGCTCGTTTTACCTCGCGCCATGTCGAAGCCGTTGAGACACTTGTTACATTCTGTTTGTCAGAAGAATTGTTCCTGGAACACGAGCCAATGGACGTCGTGGCGTTCGATAGTGTGCTCATGAAATATCTCATGGGGTTGCGAAAAATTTCAGAGATGTCGGCTCCGGCTAGCGTTCTAACGCTCGTCGATTAAACGTCGAAAGCATTCCCCGAATTTCGAAAGACCTACGATATGTTGTACAAGTTCACTCATCCAAAGTTGGCGGGCATGCTCGGTTCGTTTGATGAGATAGATAAGGAAAATTTTGAACTCAAGCATGGCCTCGTAGACAACCCTTTTAGCTATCTGATCGCGCTGGGTGCGCTGTGCGCATTTCTAACAATCTTCAACCACTACTAAAACGCAGCCGTCTATGATTTCGCTACGGAGACGTCCCGCGCGCCGCGACCGCCGCTGAGGTTGTTGCCGCGACTTCATTCATCTCCGGGATACGGAGGGTAACTCCTAGCCGGAGGCGCGTGGGATCCTGCGCTTCGAACGCTGTCGGATTTGCGCGCACAATTGCGTCGATCATCACTGGCACGGCGACGTCGGGACGTGGTCGGTGGGCCTGCGCAATCGCCCATACCGTATCGGTCGCGGCGACTGGGCCGAACGATACAGCGGCATCAATCTCTGGTGGGGTCGTTGTGGGTGGCGGTGCGGGAGCTGGAACCGGATCTGCTTCGCGCACGATCTGTGTAGGCGTCGACGCATCGACCCCAAGTGCGTCGAGTTTATGTTCAACTCGTTGAGAGGTTTGTGCGACGGAAGGGGCGACCGGCAGGCGAGCGGCGGTAGCCGGTATCGTGTAAGGTTGCAATTCGACTTTGCCGCTACCCAGCAATGTGCCGGTGACGAACGCAAGGTCGATCTTCGCGATTTCGTAGGTAGCGAGTGCGTTGATCTCGCGCAGCTGGGCTTCGGCTAGAAAGTCTGTAGCCTCCAGCACATCGGTGCTGGTTCGAGCGCCAGCCAGAAACTGACTTTGCTCGGCCTTGTAGTTGGTCGCTGCCAGCAGAGTTTCTTCGCGTGCGGCGAGTATTCGTTGCCACGCCTCTTGAATCTGATCGATCGCGTCGAGCACCTGACGTTCAATAAACTGGCGCTGTTGATGAGTAGTCGTTTGGGTCAGCGCGCTTTGCACCAGGGCGCGGCGGAACCGTGCTTCGCGCGCGGCGTTGCCTAGCGGAACTTCCAAGGTCACGCCCATGAACTGGTCGGTGAAATCGGTCTCGCCAATCTGATCGATCGAGCGACTGAAACGCGACGCCGCGCCGAGGTACTTGAAGCTGTAATCGAACGCGAGATTCGGCAGCTTCGCATTGCGCTCGACATCCACCGATAAGGCGTCCGAGGCCATTTGGAGCTCAAGATCGAGCAGCTCCATGCGGTTGCTATAGGCTGTTTGCAGCGCCTTGGAGGCCTCTATCTCGAGTTCGCGCGGATCGGGTGGGCTGGTGGCGATCAATGCCGTGGCCGAGCTGACGGGTAACTCAGGCCGATTCATCACTCTTTTCAATTCGCGCTCTGTTTGCCGACGTAAATTCTCCGCACGGATGATGTCTTCGATCCGGCGTGCGACACCGGCGCGCGCCCGCGTAATTTCAATTCTCGGTAACACCCCTTCTTCGGTTAGGCGGATCGCTTGGTGTTCTTGGGTGCGCGCACGCTCGTGCTGCTTGAGTCGCACTTCAACGCTGCGGGCCGCCGCATAAAGTCCCCAATACGTGCGCTCGGTATTGGCGAGCACATTGAGGATCGCGAGTTTCGTGCGGGAATCCTGTTGTCGCTCGCGCAGACGCGCGATCGTAATCGGCGCGCGATTCACGCTGAAACCAGCATCCCGGAGCAAGGGCTGACTCAACGAAAAACTGGCTGCGGTATCGACCGAATTCGCGGCACCCGGAATGCCGAAATCAGTACGGGTCACCGGCATACTGACGGTGGCCGACCCGCCGGTCTGTAACGGCAGACTGATCCCGAATTCAGCGTCGTCTATCGCGGTTCGGTCCGCCGCCCGTGCGTGCGGAATTCCGGGGACATCAAGCTTTGAATGGGTATAGCGGGCGAAGCCTGTGGGTTCGAAGCGCGCCTCGGCTTCCGCTGTGTCTTCGCGCGAGAGCGCTGGCCTAATTTGCTCGACCTGAATATCCAGATTGTGGTGTAACGCCGCTTGCCTTACATCTGCCAGGGTCACTTCAAGGCGTCCCTCCGCAGGTTCGACTTTCGCCGCCGGCAGTTCAACCGGCGGACGCATCGGTTCAATTTTTTTCGACAGGTCGAGAGTGTCTGCGGCTGGGGCCGGCGTGGCGGTCGTTTTAGCAGGTGGTGCCTCAAGCTCAATGGCAGTGACCCGCGCCGATGACTCGGGCCCCAGAATCGGCGGATCGGTTTGCCAACACCCCGCAATCAACACCAATGACGCCAGCCCTGGCACGCGCCCGTATCCGGAAAGTCGGTTGTCTCGGTCGGCGTTCGGCATGATTAAACGGGAGTGACGCTAAATTAGATTAAATATATCACCTAACCACCTATGAATAAAAAGAATTCCAAGAATATCTAGATTCATTCGAGGAATGTGTCTAGGTTGTCTGCCGAGCCATCATCGACGCAAAAACGCCATTTGCCTGGGCCAGTTCATCGAAATTGCCCATTTCGACCACTCTCCCCGCCGCGAGCACATAGATGCGATCGGCGTGGCGAATCGTGCTCAGACGATGGGCGATTACCAAGCGGGTGACCTTGCGACGTTCTAGCGCCGCGCTGACGATCGCTTGGGTGCGGTTGTCGAGCGCACTCGTGGCTTCATCAAACAGCAGCAGTTTGGGATTGCGGACAAGGGATCGCGCGATCAACAAGCGTTGCCGTTGGCCGCCCGAGAGATTGGTGCCGCCTTCGCTGATGACGGTGTGCATACCCATCGGCATGGCCTTGATTTCGTCGGCAAATCCGGCGTCTTCGGCAGCGGCCCAGGCCTCGTCCACGGACAAATTGGCGCCGACTCCGATGTTCTCAAAGAGTGATCCGGCGTTAATCCGAGCTGTCTGCAACACCACCCCGAGTTGGCGGCGAACGAGGGTAACATCCAGGCCAGAAAGATCTCGGTTGTCGAACGCGACGTTGCC
The DNA here is from genome assembly GCA_009692265.1 of Gammaproteobacteria bacterium. Taxonomy (GTDB): domain Bacteria; phylum Pseudomonadota; class Gammaproteobacteria; genus CAIKBL01. The sequence goes on along the minus strand of SHZM01000003.1, from coordinate 84,832 downwards.
TGCGCTCGGTTGTTCAAATCCCAGGAGCAAGCGAAAAATCGTGGACTTGCCGCTGCCGGAAGGTCCCACAAACGCCACAAACTCTTCGGGTGCGGCCTTAAAGCTCACGCCATGCAAAATTTGCGGGCCGTCGACGCCATAACTGAAACCCACGTCCTTGAATTCAACGGCACCGCGTAAGCGCCCGGGATCATGCAAGGTTTCGTCAACTTCGATCGCGGCTTCGAGGAGGGGCCGCACGCGCTCGGCGACGACCGCCACGTCCAGCAAATCGAGCACCGTGTTACTGAGGGTGGTCATACCCATTAGGAATAACCCCATCGCGGAATTAAACGCGAGAAATGAGCCAACGGTGAGCCGCGACTGTCCCTCCGCGTTGAGCAGTCCGGCACCGAGCCAGAAGATGATGATTGAGCTGAGCAGCGGTACCAACGAATTCAACACCGATACTCCGTCCTCGATGCGCTGACCCTTGCGCGTTAAGTGCTGTTGTTCGGCGTAGCGTTCAGCCCATCGCGCGTAGGCACGCCCCTGAGCTGCCGCGACCCGAATTTTACTGACAGCGTTGACGAGTTCGACGACAAAGCCAAAGAACCGTCCTTGAAATTCCATCAACTGCCGATAGTAGCGGCGCGCCACGTAGCCGGCGACGAATGTCGCCAGCGCCACGATGAGCCCCAACACCAAGCCACCGGCTGCCAAGGTGCCGCTGTACAAGAACATCAGACCGAGATTCAACAGCGAGGTGGTACCCATTAACAGCGAGCGCATCACCTGCCCGTTGACGGACTGAACCATCCGGCTGATCGCGAGTACCCGGTCGAGCAGATCGCCGCTTGAGTATTGACGAAAAGTTGGCGGGCGCAGGCTCAGAACCCGATCCCAGACCAGGCCTTGCGACTGGGCATCGGTGCTTAAATTAATCCGCGTATTCACGACACCCTGGACGAGGGATAACGCGGCAGCGCCGATTGCGGCCATCAGCATTGCCAATCCTAGTTCACCCAGCAACCGACGATTCGCATCCGGGATCGCGTGGTCCATTAAAAGACCCGTGGCCTGCGGCACGATCATGCCCACCACTGTGATGAGACTTGAAATGCCGAAGACGAGAATGAGATCTTTCAAGCGTCCGCCCAGCGCGTGCCCTATGACTCCCCATAACGAGCGTACCGACTCCGGCAACCGGGGATAGAGCATGATCGCCTTGGGTTCCAACTTCAACGCGAGCTCCGGGGTGATCAATTCTTCACGCCCGGACTGTGGATCGAAGAGTGTGTAGCCGCGCCAGGTTTGTCGACGCAGCGCGAGCGGGCGGTGGTCCGCGGCTAGATAGGCAATCAAAGGGCCACAGTCCTGTTCCCACCAACGCCCCGCAAGCAACACCGTGCGGTAACGGATTCGCGACGACCGCGCAATCGCTTCAATTGGCTCTTTGACCAGCCGCATATCTTCGGCCTGCGCGGGGGCTTGAATTTTAACGCCGAGAATATCGCCAACGAGCGCCGCGACGGTGAGGAGGGGGGTGGCGCGCGGTGCCGGCGATTCGCGTGGGTTCAACACGCTGGAGAGCTGTTTGAGACCGCCGCGCAACGCCTCGCGCTCACGAGTTGCCGACTCGCTCAGGCGAATGCGCTCGGCCGCGCTGTCCTGTTGCTCAAACTGCGCTAGCCGGGTCTGCAGCAGTGAATTGAACACGGCCAGCCCGCGGATGAGGTCGAGGTCGTCGCCCGCGACTTGGCTTTGCACCACGACTTTCGAGTCGCCTTTGGCTTGGAACCAAATCGCGCCCCCCACTGGCAGATCAAACGGAAGTTTACCGAGGCGCAACTCCGGGTCGCCAAACGCGTGCAGCTCACCTTCTTCAAGGCGTAGCCACGTGACATTATCGCGATCGGCGCAGATCAGCATGCCATCCGGTAATCCGAATTTTCCGTCATGCGGGAAGCGATCCGCCCCGGCGAAATCCTGCCCGCGCGCGGCGAACAACGAGAGTTTTCCGGCCCATGTCCCGATCGCCCGCGGCAGCGGCATGGCGATAGTGTTCAATAGCTGCGAAGCATTCTTTAGCGGCGCTTCCGCGAGCACCGTTTCTCCCGATGAGACGACGATTAATCGCTCTGCGTCAGTCGCGCGGCCGTCGGACACCGGAAACAGTGGCGTCCCAGGCCCTGCTTCGAACACGCGTCGACGCACGCCAATCGGCAAGCCGTGTGTGACGCGCGAGGTCATCACGGTGACAGCGCCGCTTAGCACCAGCCACATCCGACGCGGATTTTCGAGCACCAACGGATGATGGCTACGCATGACGATGCGGCGGCCACCGAGGGCGCGAATCGCGGCTCGTTCTAAAATGACGTCAGGCATCCGCTTCCTCGGGCTCCACCGCGAGGGTTGGTTCCTGATCGGCACGCATTAAGCGCGCGTAAGCGCCGTTTTCCTGCCACAACGCTTCATGGGTGCCGCGTTCGCGGATTTGGCCATCCTGCAGCAGCAAAATCTCGTCACACTCAATCACGGTACTTAAGCGATGTGCGATCATGATGACGGTACACCCGCGCGTGCGCAGATTTTCCATGACGATCGCTTCGGTCTCGGCATCGAGCGCGCTGGTGGCCTCGTCAAAAATCAGGATCGCCGGGTTGTGAACCAAGGCGCGGGCAATTTCGAGGCGCTGGCGTTGGCCGCCGCTTAAATTAATTCCTCCTTCGCGTAATTGTCCGTCGAAGCCGCCGACCATCGTCGAGACGAAGCTCCACGCCGCGGCATCGTGACACGCGTTTTGCAGTACTGCATCGGGAATCGTCGGATCCCATAGCGAGAGATTCTCGCGCAGGGTTCCTTCGAACAAGCTGATGTCCTGATCGACGACCGCAAAGGAATTTCGCATGACTTCTGGAGGAATCGAAACCCGCGGTCGGCCGTCGAATAGGACCTCCCCCGACCATGGCTGGTACTCGCCGCTGATTATTTTCCCCAAGGTCGATTTGCCCGAACCGCTGCCGCCGACCAGCGCGATGCGTTGACCGGGCGTGATCGAGAGACTGAAGTGATCGAACAGCGGCGGATCGAGCGGGCTGTAGCCATAAACAACGTCGCGCAGTTCGATGTAACCGTCAAGGCGAGTGATGCGGTCACCGTCCTGATCCAGGATTTCGTCGCTGTCGGCTTTCGGGACTACTTCGTTCATCAACACATCGTCGATGCGATCGAGATCTCCGCGCAGTTCCTGGAACACGCCGCCAAGGCTGACCATGGTATTGATTGGCGCTAAGAAGCTTCCGATCAGACTTTGCATTGCGACGAGCATGCCGATCGTCAGCTCGCCATTAACCACGCGCATGCCGCCTAGGGTTATTAGCGATAAAGTCGTGAGCCCGGTTAACAAGGCCGGTGTTACGGTTAACCATCGATTAGAGAGTTCAAGTTGTTGGCGAGCGACCGTCGCCTTGGCGTAGTAGCCACCCCATTGGGCAAATAAACCTGATTCCAGCCCCGAGGCCTTGAGGGTTTCAATGCTCTGCAGGCCGGCCATGGCGACCCCACCAGCCTTACCGTACTCCTGCAGCACACGCATGTTCGTCTCGGTCCGTTGTTTCGAAATGAACGCCAGGACGAAGCCATTGACGGCGGCAAAACCAATCGCGATTAAGGTCAATGTCACGTCGTACCAAAACATCAGTGCGCCGTAAAAAACCATCATGACTACATCAATGGCAGTCTGTGCCAGGCGGCCAGACAGGAGGCCCGCAAGCTTGTCGTTGAGCTCACTGCGGTTGGCGATTTCGCCGCTATACCGTTGGGCGTAAAAACTTGCCGGTAGATGGAGTAGATGCCACAAATAGTCACTCGATAGTTTTATCGAGAGTTTGATTTTTAGCCGTCGCAAATACCGCAATTGGAGGTACTCGAGTAGGCCTTGCGCGACGACCGCGCACAGCATCGCAAGCACCAGCGGACGTAACCACTCGGTGCGCGATTCGAGCACAATTGCGTCGATGAAGATCTGGTTGAACGCAGGAACAGCGAGTCCGGGAACCACGAGCAGGAAGCCAGTCAGTACACAGAACACAACTGCCCGCGTGGAGCCGGCCAGGCGTTGACGAATTCCAGTAAAGGGATTTGGGAGTTGACCGCCGGCGACAAACTCGGGACCGGGCTCAAAGGTTAATACCACGCCAGTGTAGGCCTTGTTGAACTCATTCAAGGTAACGGTGCGGTGGCCGACCGAGGGATCGTTTAAGTAGACTCGGTTACGTGCCCGATCAATTCCTTCGCAGGTCAGGAAATGATTGAAGTTCCAATACACGATGAAGGGAGGTTTGAGCGAGAAAACCTGGTCCAGTTCTTTGCTGTAGCCCTTAGCCGCCAGGCCATAGTGGCGGGCGGCCTTGACGATATTCGACGCTTTGCTGCCGTCACGCGAAACACCGCACTGCCGGCGCAATGCCGCTAAGGGCACGAGGCGGCCATGGAAGCGCAGTACCATCGCGAGGGCCGCCGCACCGCATTCGACTGCCTCGAGCTGCAAGACCGGCGGTGTATTAACGCGGGCCGCGGAGGCTGGCGGCTTGGAAGCGGTCTCCGAACTGTTCGCGCCGTCAGCCAACGCCGGTCCACTGTCTCAGTATCGGCAGTAAAAAAGTAATCGGGCGACGGTATTCGATCGTCGCGCGCACGGCTGCGGTAGTGCCGGCGGTGACCGCTTCGCGTGGCCCGTGTCCCGAGGTCCATTTAAATCCAGTCGCGGCGTCCTTATCGCGAAACAGCTTGGCCAATACTTGAATGACGCTCTGCCCTTGCGTCATTTGTTGCGCGACTTCCGCGTTTCCGACCATGCTCGTGACCGCGTCCGTAGTGACGGGAAAGGCGGAGACCTCAGTCACTTCGCCTTCGATGCTGCCGTAGCGCTCGCGCTGAACGGTACTCGGCGTAATGCGGATACTCATACCCGGCGTCAATTGCTTACCCCCCTCGACCGCGAAATAGGCAAGCCCCATCAGCTCTGCGTCTTCATCCTCGGTTTCGATTGCCCCTAAGCGTTGGCCGGCGGCCAAAATCGCGCCGGGTGCGGCGGTAAGTTCAAGCACCTTCCCGGCATACTCACTGACGATCTGCCCGCGGCTGGTGAGCTGCTGCTCGAGGCGCGCGATATTGCGCTGAATTTCGAGTACCTGCTGCTCCTTGCCCGTACTCGCCTCGAGTTCTTGTTGTTGAAATTCCTTCTCGCGAATTTCAAGTTCCTGCAAGTCGCTTTTGTAGCCGTCAACCCGATCGAGTGCTCCTTGATAGGCCTGTTCGTTATCCAACCGACGGACTTCGATTTCCTGGGCTTTAAGTTCGAGTTCGGCCCGTTGCACTTGGTTATCCATTAACGCCTGACGCGCCGACAGCACGCTATCATCGGAGGATAATCCTTCACGCTGCAAGCGCTCGTAACTTTCGAAGCGCTTTTGCAACGCCTCACCGAGTCGCCCTTGCGTCTCGCGGGCCGCGCCAAGATTGGCCTGTTGCTGTTGCAGATAGCGATCGTTGCGGGTCTTCTGCCCTTCGGCAATGGCGCTAAGCGACGGAATCCTCGCAGACAGTAGCTCGCGTTTGCGCAGAAGCGCTTCGCGTTCAAGTTCAAGGCGTCGTTTAAGCATGCCCATCTTTTGCGAGCCTTCGTTCAGCGCTTCGGCCAAGCGTACGCGCTCCTGCTCCAAGGTCTGCGCGAGTTCCGGCTGATTCAAGGTGCCCAACACTTGGCCCTTCGTGACGAAATCCCCGACCGCGACAGTAAGGTTAGTTAATTGCCCCACCGCAGGCACTTGGACAGAGACAATTCGGCGGGGGTACACGAGGATCCCAACCGCTTCAACCGTAATCGGAATTTGACCGACGACGCTCCATAGCAGCGCGAGTCCGAGGCCTGCGCCGATGGTGGCGAGTGCGAGCCACGCGCGGCTGGTGGTTACTTCGAGCAACGCATCGAGTTGCTCGGGCGAACTGAGGTGCTCGAGCGCTTCGCGCCGGAAGATGTCACGCTTGGCGTCTGTTTCACTCATGCGATTAAGACTGATTGAGCGCGCGTTGCAGGTGGCTTGATATCGCGCACTTACAGAACGCCGAGCTTGTTGCGCAGGAATTCGAAGCGGCGCGCGGCGAGCGCCGTGCGCTCCATCCCCTCATCATCGAGCTCGTCGGCTTCGAGGTACTGGTCGCCTACATTGACCGTGGCCGCCACGCCGAAACGCCCGGTGGTTTCGCGCAGCCGACTTGCCAGAAACACGCCGAGTCCGCGATAGAAACGCGCCGCGAACGAATTATCCCGTGCGAGTCGGGTCGCAATCGAGCGATGCGGGATCTGTAACACCAGGCTGGAGGTCACCGCCTTCACGCTAACCAGCGGCGGGCGGGGATCGAGGAAAGTTAGTTCACCGACAAGCTCGCCCTCCTGCAGACGAGCGAGATCGAGGCCAGACCCCGGCATTACGACTGCTAATTCGCCATCAAGGAGGATCGCCAGTTGGCTTGGCAAGGTGCCCGCGCTGATCAATGTTTCGCCCTGTGCGAGGGTCGTTACGCGGCCGGCGTCACCGAGCCAGTCCACATCGCTGTCGCTGAGTTCCCCGAATAGAAAGAGTACGCGTCGCATTACGAGAAAATCCACCACAGCAGCCCGCCGACCACAGTTGTTCCGGCGCACCACGCAGTGATCCGCGGCCAGCGCTTAGGGGGCTTAGTCATCGACTCAAATTCGGTCGTGACATCAAAATCCACTTGACCGGACCATTGAAAATCCCCGCGGGTCTGGTTCGATTCTCGTTCGCGCTGGCTGACTTGTAAATCAGCCGCCGCGGCGCGTGCACGCTGCGAGGGTTGCATCATCACCGTTTGATTCGGATTGAGTTCACCTGTGTCGGCCACGGCCGGCTCGCTACTGGGGTGTGGTGCCTGGCGGACGACTCGGGTTTTGTCGGGGTCAAGGTCCTGCATCGGGGTCCACGTCTAATCGATGGTGCAGATGATTCTAACTCAAGCATGGACTGAAATATCCGCAGGAGGGAGTAGATTTGAAATTCGGTCCCAGTGCGCTTAAATGTGTCAAGGTGCTGCTCCCCTTGGTAACTTAAAATGGACCCGGCCGCGCGGCCGACACGGAGTCTTTTCGATGAGGCAGATCTTTGGCGGTGAGGCGCTCGAACCGAAGCGCTTTTACGACGGTACGGAGCGAACCCGGTCGCCGGCTGAAACCTTGACTAGATTCAGTGCCGCGAAGCAACACGTCGGCATAACCCGCCTGGCGAATGTCACCGGCCTCGATCGTATTGGGATCCCCGTAGTGATGGCCGTACGGCCGAATGCGCGTTCGCTAGCTGTCTCGCAGGGTAAGGGGATCGATCTTGACGCGGCTCGTGCCTCGGCGATGATGGAATCGATTGAGCTTTGGCATGCCGAGCATATCGTGGCCCCGTTGCGCCATGAGTCGTATCTGGCGCTATCCCAAGACAGCGCGATGCTCGATCTTGAACAAATACCACTACGACCTCGGGCGCAGCTTCGCCGGGATGTTGGTTACGAGTGGATCGCCGGAGAGGATCTCGGATCTGGCGTCACGACTTGGGTTCCGTTCGAAGCGGTGTCGATGAATACGGTTATCGCGAGCGATCGCGTCCGTACGTTCTCGGGCACCACCAACGGCCTTGCCTCGGGCAATGAACTGCTTGAAGCAACCGTCCATGGGCTGCTTGAACTGATCGAACGCGATGCGGTGTCGTTGTTCCACCAGCAATTAGACCCCGTGCTCCGCCGGCGCCGAATTATTCTGGAGTCGGTTACAGACTCGGCGTGCGCCGGTCTCCTGGCTAAACTTGCGCGCGCGCGCTTTGAAATTGCGCTGTGGGATGTCACCTCAGATATTGACGTGCCAGTGTATTTTGCCGCGATTGCGGACCCAGACGATCGCACCACCGGGATATTCCGTGGGTACGGCGCACACCTGACGGCCACGGTGGCGATGGCGCGAGCGATTACCGAGGCTGCTCAATCGCGCCTGACCATCATCGCCGGGAGCCGCGACGATAATTTACCCGGCGTGTATATCGCCTCGCGCGAGCTGCAGCAGCGGGCGAATCAATACCAATACTATTTTTCGCCACCGGCTACGACCGAATTCGCCGCAGTTAGCCTAGCGACATCGAGCTTCAACGACGATCTGTCGGCCCTGCTGATCCGGCTACGGGCAGTTGGCATTGAACAAGTCGTTGGGGTGCCTTTGAGTCAACTCGCCGTGGGGGTGCCGGTAGTCAAGGTTTTCGCGCCCAGCCTTGAGTCCTACGTCTTTGCGCCGGGTTATCGACCAGGCGCGCGCGCCCATAGGTATTGCGCATGAAGCCGATCGTCTTTCTCGGTCCAAGTCTCCCGCGCGCCACCGCCGCGGCGATTTTGAACGCCGAATACCTGCCGCCTGCTGCCGCCGGGGATGTGTTAGTAGCGGCTCGTCGCCGGCCCACTGCGGTGGTGCTGATTGACGGCTATTTCGCACGCGTTCCGGCCGTGTGGCACAAGGAGCTCCTGTTCGCGCTGGCCGAAGGACTTCCCGTGTATGGGGCTTCGAGTATGGGGGCGCTGCGTGCCGCCGAGCTTCAAAGCTTCGGCATGATCGGCGTCGGCACAATTTTCGAGCGCTTTCGCGATGGCGAATTAGTCGATGATGATGAAGTTGCAGTGCTGCATGCGCCTGAAGCCTTCGGCTATCGTGCGCTGTCGGAGGCGATGGTGAATTTGCGCGATGGCCTCGCCCAGGCAGTTAGCGCAGGCGTTATCGAATCCGCCGAGCAGGCGGTACTCGTGACCTGTGGCAAGACGCTGTTCTATTCCGCTCGGACCTGGCCCCAACTCACCGACGCCGGTGTCACCGCGGGCCTCGAGCCCTCCCGTATGGAGCGCCTGACCGAATGGGTGCGCGCGCACGAACCTAATAGTAAGCGTGATGATGCGATAGCTGTTCTAACTCGGGTTAACGCCGATCTGAAGCTCGCTGGTGCACAACCGCCGGTGAATTTTGTGTTTGAACGTACGCTATTTTGGGAACGACTCGTCGATCACGTGGACGGTCGCGCGCCGACGAAGGCCGCCAGCAGCACCGTCACAGCCTTGGCAAAGCTGCAGGGGCCGGGCCACTGGCGCATGGCGATTTTGCGCTACCTCCTGCGGGCGGAGGCACGTCGGCGTGACTGGCAGGTTGAGCCGGCGACGTTGATTGGTGCCGTCGAAGATTTTCGGCGCGATCGAGGTTTGTTGGAAGCCGAAGCATTCGGTGCCTGGCTAAATGCAAACGAGGTCGATGAAGCTTCCTTAAATCGTCTCGCACAGGACGATCTGTTGTTGACGGAACTCGTTGCGGCGGATGCGCGGGGGGTGGAACAGGCATTGATCGATGAACTCAAGAGCAATGCCGCCTGGAAAAAATTAGTAACCACCGCGACCGCGCAAAACGCCGCGACATCCGAACTGGGGACCGAGGCACCGTTGCCGCAGGAAGCTGGTCTGCAAGAATCCGATCTGATCGCGTGGTACGTGCAACAGTTCGGGCCGTTCGCGGGTGACCTCGTGCGCCACGCAAGGGCACTCGGATTCGCGGATTCAACAGATTTTTTAGTTGCGCTGACACGGGCGCATCTAGCGAGATGACGAGTCGCAACCGGCGCCAACGTGGCAGGAAGACCGACCCTCAACTCAATTTGAGAGTCGGTATTTCAGCTAAGTGGCGTGCACGCTCGGCGCGTTGACTTTGCCTCTGCCGCTGACGTTGTTCCACTAATTGCGCGCCCAGTGCGGGTTCAGTCACCAGCGACATGAAGCGATCCTCGTAGCGGACGACTATGCGTGAAGTCACCAAGTCACGCACTGGTCCGAGGAGCGCAGCAGGAATCTGGTCTTCACGGAAAGGTTCGCGCGCCGCCACGAGCGCGGCACGCGCGGTGGCGTTCAGCAATTGCCAAGCCTGTGGCGCGATTGCGCGGGTACCTTGAGCAGGCTGTTATGCACGATGCCCTCGCGGTCTCATCCGGAGATCGCCGGCCGTGGAACCTTGCGTAAGTAATGGGTCAGTGGATCCGGCAGGCGTTCGTACAACTCCCATTCAGGCATCGCGGGTGCACGAATTTTGCCGTTGTCGAGATACAGAAGTTTTTCGTAGATCCGATAGCCTCCGGCCATCCAGAATACCTCCGGCCCTGAATGTCTCCGCAGCACTTGCAGCAGCGAACGTCCGCCGAGATGGCTGAAGACGTTGGCGGTTGGGAGGACTTGGTCCAGGTACAACCTCGGCGGCGCGGATCGAAAATCTATCCCGTGATGCAGGCGGCGGTCGTCGCCCAGATGTATCACGCACTGCCAAACTGCCTGCAGCGCCCGGTAACTGTCGAACAAGCCGGTCGCGGCGTCCAGATGTGCTTGCACCCACGGATGGATTTCGTTCGTGAGTAGACGACGGACTTCCAGGGTCAACCACACTAACTCACTTGGGCCTGCCACCCCCGCGAGCGTGGTCGGGTCGATTGGTTCCCAGGGTTGTACTGGCGGTGCCTCGCGCACCCGGACATACGGACTCGAACCGGGGTGTTTATCGATTGCGCGCGCCGCGATCTCGAACACGTCGCCTGGCGCTACGGTTTCCACGCGACTCGCGTCCCCCAGCCGTTGACGCAGCAGCGCCGCGATTTCTTCGGCCTGGTAGGGCGCGATATGACGGTTAGCCCAGGCATGTTCGCCGTGAAATGCGAAACCCGAATAGTAAGGAAACAAACACGCCGGTTCGGCGGCGCATGCTGCTTCGAACGTTGAGGTTAAATCATCACGGTCAAGCATCGTCGAGGCTAACCCCCGTTGATAGGCGATCAATGTCCGCAGCGGCTGAAATTTGACCGCGGCGAGAGACATGGCGCCGTACTCTGCGCGCACCCGCTGACCAATCTCTGGCGTGACGATCGCGTCGGACATGTGCCAGTAACGCTCCTCGCCCGCGATCGCCAGCAGCCCGAATTCCTCCAGCTCGAAATCGGAAGGTGTCGCGACTAAGGAGCCCGCATCGAGCACGTAGCGTGACCACGGCGCAAGCACGGTTACGGCGGTGAAGCCCAGCGCGCTGACGGCGGCCTGCAACGCGTCGTGCATCGGGATGATCATCTGCACGTTGCGCGGGAACCGCGTCAAGGTTGGCGGATGAAAATGATCAAGATGGATATGGGTGATGACGAGCACGGTGGTGGCGGCGATCAGCGCATCCGCTTCGATATTGCGCGGCGGATGCAGGCACAAGGTGCCGCTCGCGAACACATCATCGAAGATCGGGTCAATTAGGATTTTATCTTGGCCCATTTCGATCAACACACTGGCATGACCGAGGGTCGTCACTCGCATGGTCTAGATCTCATAGGGAAAAAAAGGAAAGAGATTGGGCGCAGTCCCGGTGCGCAGTGCACAAACGTGCGCGTACGCCGCGAAGCCGGCGACGGTTCCTTCGCTCATGGCTTTGACGACGCTGAACGGTGTGCTGGTGGCGTCACCCGCGGCAAAGAGTCCCGGGACGTCGCAGCCCATGTCACGACCGGTAGAAATAAAACCGTTCGCGAATCGGCGCGGCGCGCACTGAAGGAAACCGAGAGAACTGGCGGTTTTCTGATACGCATTGAAATCCACGATCAACACGTCGCATTCAATGTTATCGATGGCTCCGTACATCGATTCAACCTGAAGTCGCAGTCGATCGGCCGCGGTATCCACTTCAATCAGGGTTAAACGTCCGCGCTCAACACCTGGCACGGGATCTTCGGCATACGGTGGCTCGGCGATGGTGCGCAGTTCTACACGCCGTGGTTTCATCAAGTACTGGTGGGTCGCGGCGACCGCTTCCGAGCCACACAAACAAATGCTCTTAATGCGGTCGTTGGCGTCCAGTTGTTCCATCACCTGGTCGAGTGTTGCGTTGTCGTGAAACCACAGCACTCGATTATGATGAAACAGTCGATGCTCGTTGCGGTGGCCGAGGCGGCAACCGGTCGCGATGACGGTGGCCAGGCACTGGTAAGTAGCGTCCGCGGTCGTCACTTCAAACCCGCCGGATTCGAGTGTCCGCAATGCTTCGACCCGTCCTTGTTTAATCTCGACGCCGAATAGATCACAACTACGCAGCATTGACTTGAGTTCGCGTTTGGTAAACACCACGCCTGGAGAATTCATCACCAGGGGTTGCCAGCGCGATAAGCCGCCCGGCGCATCACCGGCATCCAGGACCAGGACGCGCGCACGGTAAGTCACCGCGGGTGCCGCGACCCAGGCAGCACGCACTGCCGCGCTCAGGCCTGCCGGACCTCCTCCGACGACGATAATGTCATACTCCACGACGCGGTTCTCTCCTAAAAGTGTTGATCAATTCCATCGTACGCAGCGAGCATAGGCATTCTAGACTACGGGCTCCATGCCAAGGCGAAACACATGACGTCGCATGCGGTACACGAACTGCCGGAACTCTGTTTTACCCCACCGCTGGAAACGGCACGTTGGGTGCAGTTCGACATTGGTCTTGTTCGACGCGCTGGCGACGCACGGCTCAGTGCCCAAGAGATGTTTAAGCGGGTCGTTGACTGGTGGGAGCCACGCGCCGGCGCGGACCAAGTTCACGGCTGGTTTTTTATGCGCAAACCGCCGGATGTGCGCTTGCGCATCTTAGCGACAGCGGTCGCGCAGCCCGCACTGTCATCACTCGCGCAGTCGTTGCAGCAGGCAGTCGCCGACGGTGTAATCGCGAGTAGTACGGCTGGAACCTATCACCCGGAAGTAGCGCGTTTTGGCGGAGCCGCTGCACTGAACTTAGTGCACGCATGGTTCATGCTCGACAGCGTTCTGTGGTATCGCTTCGAACAAATCGACCGGCAGGCGCAGCGCGCCTTATCGGCTGGTGCGGCACTAGCCGCGGTATTTCACGACCTGTTTCGCGAAGTCGCCGGAGATGTTGTTGCGCCCTGGCACAGTCTCGCCCGGCACGTACTGCTTGATGCGGAGGATCACGTCGACGCCGGTGCGCCGGCCTCGCTTGATGACCTGTGTCGAGCGGCCGAATTGGGTGCTGAGGAACGCGCTATCCTTGCGGCCTATCGGGCCGGCAACCGATTTTTCGCTCGCGCCTTACGCGAGGTGTCACCGATCTGCTCAACGGCCGACATCGCGGCGACCACCGCATTTTTCACCTTCAATCGGCATGGCTTCCCGGCTCAGCGCTCGGCACCGATTGTCGCGGGGGTGGTCGCTGGACTACACCGCTAGCAGCGAGATGAAACCAACTCGCACGCGATCGCGCTAGCAGGGCAAATGCTCACCAACCTTTAATACCGTGACTTCGAGCGGTGACGCGAGTGGTCCGTCCGAGCGTGTGTGACCGCGCTTAGCGGCGACTTCTTGCACATACCGCGGCGGCGGGTCAGTGGCAAACGCGGCCGGTGATTTGGAATCCAGCCGCGGACCCAGGCCACGCAGCCAGAACCAGGGTGCGCCACCGTCGGCGTACGGCACCACGCGAGTCGCGCCCCAACGTTCGCCGACATCGAGTAGAGCGTCGGCGTCGCACATGATCTGCTGCCGTTCGCCCCACAGAGACGGTGGGACAAAAGGCAGATAGCGACTTACCGACGAGAACAGGTACTGCACGGGGTAGACAGCGAAGCCGCGATAGCCACCGAAGACAGTATTGATGGCCCCTTCGCGGCTGCGCGACCGACCGGCCAGAGCTTTGACGTCGCCGCTGTGGTCGCAGCCCGCGTCGGCGAGCACGCTGATACGTTGTTCTCCTACGCTGATCGCATAGGTCAAGCCACAGTTACGCACCTCCGGATGGAGAACCTCGTGAGTCGTTGGCTGCTCACCGTAAAACGGTAGCGCGAGTATCTCGATCGCCCCGACCCGAATTTGCTGCCAAGGCGCGAGGCAGTGCACCGCGCTGAACCCCAGTTCGCGCAGGCGCGCCGACATATCGATGGCGAGTATCGATTCACGTGCGACCGTCGGCACATAGATCGGGACGTCCGCACCCATACGGAGCAGGGTGCCTAGATCGAAGTGATCCGGGTGCGAATGGGTAATTAAAATCGCGTCCGGGCGTCCGAGCGCGGCATGCGAGAGTGGCTGCCAGCGGTTTGAATAGCGCGCGGAACGAGGCAATAAAAACGGATCGATCAGCACTTGATGCTGGCCATCGCTTACGGCCAAGCTGGCATGTCCGACATAGGTCACTCCCGTCCGCCGGGATGAAGGCGCGCGCGGGCGCGCTTTAGCTAACGCGTCGCTCGCGACCAACGCCTCCCACAGCGACATTGCCGCGCCTGATTGCGGTGGAGTCGCGCCGCGCTGCCAGTCACCGAGGTACGCCGCGAGATCCCGCGTGAGTGACCGCGATAAGGGGATCTGTACGACTACTTCGCCAAGATCGCGTTCCACACGCAGATAGGCCGGAATCACTTTCGTGGGTGCCGGGTACAGCCAGTTTTCAGATAAACCGGTGCCGTCCACGATGCCGGCGAGCGCCTCCGGGAAAACTCTTCCAAGCACCGCGCGTGCTTCATGCACCAAGCGTTGGAGGCCGAATTTCTGGCGATAGGCATGGAGCACCGCAAACCGCCGATGCATTTCAAGTTCGCTACGACCGGAAACCGTACTTCCATAAGCCGTCTCGTCGTGGTACTGAAGTCGCAGCGCCACGTCGGCACTTAGCCATCGGCGCGCACTTGAAGTAGACGAGGGATTAGCCATGGGCATCTAGTCCTTATTCTCTGAGCGCGATTGTCGGAGGAACGGGAAGGCGAGTTCTACTCGATGTGAGCCGCTTCCGGGAAGCGGTAGACCTGCGTTCGAAGGCGCTTCTTGGACAGTCAGATAACGAATCTCCGTATTCAGCCCTTTGCACAAAGCTTCGACCGCGAGCGGGCTATCGCGGCACACCAGCAAGGTGCCCCCACGGTCGGTGGCGACCTCTAGCTGCGGCGGCCAGTCGAATTTCGCGGCGAGTTGTTGCCAGTACCAAAAACGGGCAACGCCGCGGCGCGCGCGCAGTCCGGCGAGATCGGCGGCGATCACAGATCGGCGCGGACACAGCACCACACCACCCGGCAGATCCACCCGAGGCGTGAAGCGTGGGGTCGTCAATTCTCCCGCGGTCAGCACATCGATCGCGCGTTGCGCGCGCCGGGGTGAATCGCGGAAGCCGGTCCATAGCAACACTTCGGCGAGCACATCGTTCTCTTGCAAATTAGCCGTGCCAAGCGCAAGCACCGACCACGCATGTCCGTCATTCGGGAATCGCACTACGGGTTGGCCGCTGGGTTCATGCGCAATGAGGCGTGCGCCGCGTAACGAGCGCGAAAAATCCGCTGCCCACGGCGCGACCGTGGAGTTAAACAACGCTGGACTTGCGAGGGCGTTTGGATTGGTTTCGAACGGAGCGCGAAACCCCATCAGCGCGATGCCAGAATCGCGGGAACTCTTCGCGAACGCAGCCCGCAGCCAGTGATTAAATCGCGTCAAATCTAGGACTTCACCGTAGCGCGCACTGGCAATGGTCGGCAGATCGCTTACGCTGTGTGCGCGTAGCGTATCGGCAGCGCCTAACCCAACCATCCAACATCCGAAAGGTGCGGCGGTGGCAGTTCGAGCGGTCAGTGTGGTGCGCAAGGTTAGGGCCTGCGCCGGAGAATCCAGACAGGCTTCCCAGGCGGCTAGGCGTCGTTTAACTTCTGGTTCATGCACTGTCGATGAAAGGGGCCATTCGGGCGCGGGTGTGTTGTTGCCGGCGATTAGCGTGCTTGCTTCGGCGAGGGAGCGTCCGTCGCCGAGTTGATCGGTAAACCAGCGGCGACGGAGTTCACGTTGCGCCGCTGCGGCGCTGTGCCCATGCTGCCAATGAACGTCATACTCTACCAATGCGGTCTCGATGGCAGCGTAAAGCGCGCGATCGATGGTGAGTCGCCACGGTAATCGGAGATCACAACGCACGACGCCCTCCGCGAGCGGCAATAGGTTGAGTCCGAGTCGTTGCGCCAAAGTCGCGATCGCCGCCGCCGGTTGTGCGAGGGTGGTCGCAAAGTCCTCGCACGACATTGACCATAGACCATCAGCGAGGGTGGCACAGTGCTCGCGGAGTAACGCGAGACACGAATCCCATTCCCGGCGATGGTCTGGCAACAACTGGTCGCTGACTGTAGTCAAGGCATCCCAGGCACTCTCGAATTGTGTCGGAAGATCCAGGGCGCCCACCATCACCCCGCCCGCTGCCAATTGCTGTAGCGTTGTCATACAAGATTTCGGATCTGCGAGCGCTGGCTGATCCTGAGCAGTGAGCACGCCGACGAGATCAGCCAGAGGCAAAGGGTCGCAGGCTTCCAGTTGCATCAAAAGGTGGGCGAGTGTTGGATCGAACGTAAGCTGACGTTCTTCGAGGTGGCCCCCAGCCGTGCGATGGAAAAAGCGCCAACCATTTTCGGGCCCGATGCTCAAGCTGGGATTCAGGCACCAGGGCACTCGTGCGCGGTATGCCTCACGTTGCCCGAGCCCGCGGAGCAGTGATTGAAACGGCCGTAGATCCGGCGTGAATAAACACCTCGCCGGTACCTGCTCAAACTTCGTTACTGCGCCAACGTGAACGTCGGTAATCCCGGCCCATACTCCCTGCGGAGTAGACCTGCCAGCGGCGCGCGCGAGATACCGATACAGCGTGTGTTCAACAAGGCGCATCGCGCGATTGCGCAGACCGCGCCGGTTTTGTGCCGCAGCCGTGGCCCGAAGATACGCCGACGGGCTCGACAACATCAGCCCTTTCAAAAAGAGCGAATCGTCAAAGGTTTGCTGCCATAAATACCCGCGCTCGCGTTCCAAGGTGAGTTGATACTCGCGCACGAACGAAGACGGTGGATCCAGCTGGGCAAGACCCTCTAGTGCACGCGCGCGAAGTGTCGGATCACCGAACTCGGCCAACGCTTCGAGCGGCCAAGCCGCGGCACGGGCGACCCCGAGGGGCGCCAGTCGAAAGGGCTTGTCACACCTAGGCATTGGAAATCAACTCGAACCGGTACGAACGCGGTAAATTGCTTGAGATCGAATTGCTCTAGGTTAGGGCCGAAATTCGGCGCTCACGCGCGGTAACAACGCGACGGTGAAGTTCGATGCGCGGCCCAAGCAAGCTTGCATGGTGATGTTCGACCACCACGACAGCCGCGAAATCTCGCATCACCAGTTTGAATTCGTCATAGCTTAAGGCCGAAGCGTTAAGCCATTCGTCTAACTCGACGCGATTGTGGATAGCAAGCGCACCGAGGAAGTTGGCTTCGACGGCGGCGACGGTTTCGGCGTTGGGCGTAAGCGCTAGACGCGCTGCTTCGTCGCACGCCAGCGCTGCTAGCAGTACTTTTTTTGTAATGACCTGATCGTTGCCGCCAGGCCGCGCCAGGATATCAATGGCGTTAGGAGCGTCTGTCATCATCGGCGCGAGAAGTGAATTCCGCCGCAGTAGGATTTCAGGCCCACCGCAGCGGCGTACACAGGGTAGGTTTTCTCTACCAGGGGCACATCACGGTCGACCCCACCTTACCTGGGTCAACTTTGAGTCCTCCGACAACAGGTCTGATGTTAACCAACGGAATCGAGGTGGCGCGGCCCGCGCCGCCGACTACGCCTTCGAGTTGATCTTCAGACAGTTCTCCACTGGCTTTCGCGAGGGCTTTAGCTGCTTTCGCTTCGCTCGCTTCCATCACGCTCTTAACTTCGTCCGCGATGAATTTGAAGCCTGCCGCGTTCCCTAACTCGACCATTTTGGCGCAGAACAACGTGTGATCCTTGATCCCTTCGAGTTTGGCTCGCGATTGCTCACCCGCCGCACTGTCCAGGTACTTGGTATAAAAATCTACAAATGCTTGGTGTGACATGCGTGTCTCCTTGTGTTGAATTGGGTACCGCCAGTCGCAGCTGCGACTTAGATAAAGCGGTGATGCCAAGCTCGACTATGGTTCATCAGTGGGACAGCCGCAAGGGTAAAGTTCGGTAAAAATTCCTAATCTCGTAGAGCCGGCGATACGGAACAGCGGGGCTCGCCGGTAGTCACGCGGCTTGAGCGGCTCCTTGCGGTGCAACATCGACGCTTCGACGGACTTCAAGATAGCGGCCCGCGATCAATGAATCGATAAAGCCGAGAAACGTGGTCGGGGTAGCCGCCTCTGGGATCGGGAGTGTGGCGAGAGTTCGCTCGATTGGGCTCTCCAGGCGCAATCCTTTTAAGGCCGAATACGTCGTGCGCGGGATCCGCAGAAATCGCCGGTGCTGTACCAAGAGAGTTTGTTCGTCGTGAGTAATCATCGCCAACGCGGAATTCCAACTTAGGACTAGCGGACGACTAAAGTCGAGGTCTGCAATGGCGGTGTAGTACGGAAATTCTCGGTCCTGGTAATAAGCGCCATACAACCCCGCATATTCTTCAAAACCTGGCCAGATCCCGTCTGGGGTTGCCTGGTAGCGCCGATAAGTCCGCCGAAGTCGTGGATAGAACTCTTCGGACAACAGGCGATCGACTTCAGCGCTATCCAGTCCGTTGGGGTTGCGCCACTGGTTCCGCTCGACACCGATGATGAAATCCTTGGCAAGTGCTTCCGGTGCGATCTCAATTTGGAAGGCCTCACGGTCACGAAAATAATCGGTGCGCAATTCGAGTCCGAACGGATGCATGTCCAAACTATTTCCGGGCCGGTCGATCGCTGGGCGTTGAGCCAGCAGGAAATCGCAGGTAGTGTGGGCAGCCGCGGTGGTTTCCTGTGGGAACCCTATGATCGAAAATAGGTGAAAATTGATTCCCGCGCTCGCGCAGTTCTGCAAGACCTCCGGCGCGACGTCCGCCTCCGTCCCCTTATCCATGTGGTCCAAGGTTGCCTGATCCGCCGATTCGAGACCAAAGTAAAGTTTGCGCAAGCCCATCTCGTGCAAACGCACACACACTTCGGGGGTGAAGCCAGCTTCGAGTCGGGCGTACCCCGTGAACGAATATCCGTGCGATTTTACGGGTGCCAACGCGTCGGCCAACTTGACCAAGAGCTTGGGCGATAGCGCCTCGTCGGTGATTAGGAAATGACGACACGCGAAGCGCTCGGCCAGCGTGTTGATGTCGGCCGCGATTTTCTCCACGTCACGCAGCCGATAGGCCTTACGGCTGATGTGATTGATATACGGAATGTCGCAAAACTTGCAGCGGTTAAAGTAGCAGCCTTTCCCGGTCAGGATTGGGAGAACGGGGTAGGGCGCTAGATAGTCTTTAAAGTCGAGCCCGGCGAAGTCAGGGGTGGGTAACGAATTCACCTCTTCGACGTGGGTGCGAGTCACGCGGACTCGACCGTCGTGCACGTACAGGAGATTCGGGACTCGTGAGAAATCGCGGCCATTGCGCAGCGCTTCGAGCAGCGCGAGCATCGCGGTTTCCCCTTCGTAAGCAATGACGGCATCGGCGAAGTGCTCGAAGAAGGCCGGACGTGTCGCCAATTCGGTTGTGAACTTGGTGAATACGGTTCCGCCGATGACGGTGAAATAACCGGCCTGCCGCAGGCGTCTGCACAAGGTTAACCCTGGGATTAGCTGTTGGCGATTAGTAATGGTGACACCGACCAATTCAGGTTCAATCTTGGCCAAGGCAGGGAGCAGCGAAGTTTCCCAATGTTCCGAGAATAAATTGAATTCAGGTTGGCTGGTGACTTCGATGAGATGATCCAGTCGCTGCGGGTCGATGCCGGCGACATCGTAGCGAGGAGGCGTAATGCTGTAGGTGAGGCCGGGATGGCGCGCGGCGGCGTGGACCGCAAGACCCGCGACCACTAGTTCACGTGCGCTGTTGTAAGCGTTGGCGTCGAAAAATCGGATTGGGTCCGACAGTGTTGCCAGTGCCTCGGGCATCCCGGCCGTTACTTTGTTGGCATATAACGCCAATACACCTTGCGGCGTCGCCAGATCCCAGCGGCTTCGCATCGACTCGCGCAGAGATTTTGCGGCGCGACTCAACGGTTCCGGTTGCAATAAATACCGCAGACCGCGTGCGTTGGCGTCGAAGAGGTGCACGTCAACGCCCTGCGCACGTAAGAATCCCGCGAGCGATGGCAACGCAAGGTGCGGGGCCCGCGGATCAACCACCGGTGGAAATATCAGCGCAACGCTCATGGTCTTGCCAGCATGATTCCATTGGGGCAGGCGCGCAAGCAAAAAAGCGCTCTCGCTTGCCCGTCAGCGCAAAAAATCGTGGTGATAGTGGGATCGAATTATTGTCCCCCGCCTCTTGCAATCGTGACTGAAATGGGCGGCGACGGGGAGTGATTGAAGGTTTCGGACTCAAAGTCGATAGTCACGGGATGCTCAAGAAGTTCGTCTTGCTCCTTAGCCTGTTAAGCGCGTCGTTCCAGACATGCTGGGGTTTTGGTGAGCTTTTCCACGCACACGACTCAATCATGCTCGACGATTTTCGCGACCGTCCACGCGATCGATGCACAAGAGCCAAACACTCGCTACACGCTTGAATCACTCTAGAGAGAGGTTGAGCGCGCGAATCCCGGGTTAGCCGTCTCCGAACGGCACCGGGCTCGTAAGCGTCTCGCTGGAATTACCGGGGATCCTGCACGAAGCATCGTGGCGGATGGCGCGCTGGACGAACTACCGCAACTACCGTCGCTGTCGGCACTCGAGCAGAGCCTTGTAAGATCACCTTCAATGGACGCTGCGCGACAGAAAACGGCCCGCCACCAAGCCGAAGTCGTCGTTGAGTCGTATTGTGGGTTCGCCGCTACCCGGGAAAACAGCGGGATTCCTCGCTCAGGAATCCACGCCGGTTTAGCCACTATCGAGGCTCATTAGAAGTTGCACAAAGCGAACCCGAAAGCTCTCTGTTGCCGTTGACCGAAGCTGTTCAGAATGAAGCTCATCACGTTCACACGGGTGCTCGCCATCAGTGCTTGCGAAAATGTGGCATCACTTCCTTGGCGAATAGGGCCATCGATTTTCGTGCCTTCTCCGCCGGCATCCCCGCCATCTGCATCCACATACTAAGGTGGGTGCAGCGTGTCTGCGCGGTGTAGCGTTCAATCTCCGCGATAGCGTCATCGGGTGTCCCGACGATCAATGGGGCTTGGAAAAAAGAAATGTCCTTGGCATGCCGCAGCTTCTCGATCGGAGGAACCTCCGGCGCCGACATGACTTCGGAGCCCCATCGCATGTCGTCCGCTTCTTTGAAACGAAGGTCATACAACGACATTATGTAATGCAGGTGTTGCTCACAGTCGTCCCACGCTTGTTCACGCGTTTCCGCGACATATACCGCGCGCAGCTGAGCGATGTGATGATCCTCAACCCGTTTGCCGAGCTTGACGAGTTCATCGTCGTAGTACTGCTGGAGATCCGCACCACCACTGCCGGCGAGATGATACCCAAGGCGGGGGCGGCCCGCCGTACCGAATTTTCGGCCATCGCCGCGACCCAGATTGGAGGACAGGGTTTCTGGATCGGACGCGGACTCAATTCGATTTGTTCAAGCTGCCAGTACTTGCCTTGATAGGAGAAGCTCTCTTGCGTAAAACACTTGTGAATAATATCGACACCTTCCGTCAAGCGAGATGCCCGTTGTTTGCGTGAAATTCCGAAGCTCACAAACTCGCTTAACCAGTAGCCTTGACCGACACCGAGATCGAGCCGACCGTTCGAGATAATGTCGATGGTGGCGGCATCTTCCGCCACTCGCACCGGGTGATAAAAAAAGGCAACACGATGATGAACGTGCCAAGCCGAATCCGCGCGGTCCGCGCCGCAATCGCGGAAAGGATCGGCAACAGACTGGGTGACCAGCCGTCCTCTGCGAAATGATGCTCCGTCGTCCAGATTGTGTCCTAACCGAGGTTCTCGGCGTAGACGGCCTGTTCGATGTGCTCCTGGTAGATCTCATGGAATGGACGCAACCATTGCTTCGGGTTACGGAAGGCCAGCAACAAACCAAAATCCATAACACTCTCCTAAGAAAATCAAACTCCGGCTCAGCCTAGCGCTGATGAAGTATGATGAGCAACTCGCGCCTGCAACGGCCGCTATTAAGCGCTCCCGATTCGTCCCAGGCCCACGCCCAGTGCCGAGAACGCGATGCCGGAAGACCGATGGATCCGGCGTTGTTACCCCCCTTACGGACGCTCTCCGACCGGCCACCGCGCGAACGCCAGGACCTCGGCATGCACAACGTGCCGATTCCGCGTGGTCTGCGCCTTGCGGCAGTGTTCCGGAGTCCTTTAAAGTCGCACCAGCACTAGACATTCAACTGCTGTCCGGGGAGGTCATCGTGCCAAACGCATCCTCAACCTTGGAACGATCGGCGACCCGCCGCTTGTGGGAATCCTTCGTCGGCGTCGGCACCCCCGATCTCGGCGTCCTGGCGCCCGCGATCAGGGCATCATGGCTACGCTCCCGGGCCCACGGCGCGAGCCCCGAACTGGCGCGCGCGCCCGGTCCTCGATCGCCGCTCGGTGAGGAAACGCGCCCTGTTGCTCCGTGGCTGGCTTGCGCGGAGCCGGCCTTCGAGCTGCTCCGCGCAGCTCTTTCCGAACCCCACCAAGTCGTGTTGCCAACAGATCTAGCGGGCCGCGTGTTGCTCTGTCATGTGGGCGACAAGGCGCGCGGCCGCGCCGCTCGACCTCGCGTCCGCCGAGATCGCGACCATCGAGCGCGCGCTCCGCGAGAGCGGCGGGAATGTGCGCCGCGCCGCCACCTTGCTCGGCCTCAGTCGCAGCTCGCTCTACCGGAGGCTCGCGAAACTGCGGGATGCACCGAGCACCACGTGGTGTCGGTTCCTCCTCGCGCATTCAATCCAGCCGGCGCGGGTGTTCAGGATCGACCTGATCATCCTGCGCACGTTGTCGTAGACGGCGATGCGTGCGAGCGGCTGGCATGCACCTTGCGAAGAGCTTCTCGTTCGCCGATTGGCAGGCTGTAAGAATCAAGCCAGTCCTCGCAGCACGTCCTGCCCTTCGGCATTTTGCGAATGACCCAATAGAAGGATTGGACTGATGTCCTGGATAATGCAGTTTGACGAAGCGCGTGCCACCGACCTTGACGTCGTCGGGGGCAAGGGCGCGGGCCTTGCGCGCCTGGCGCAGGCCAGCTTTCCGGTTCCACCGGGCTTCACGATTACGACCGCGGCCTACGCCACGTTCATCGGCGAGAACGCGCTGGGCGGTCAGATTGCGTCGATCGTGGAGGGCTTGAAATACGACGATCTCGAAGACCTCGATCGGCGAACGCAGCAGCTGCGGACACTCGTGGAAAGCGGAACCTTGCCGTCGGAACTGCGCGCGGCCATCGAGCACCATTACCGCGCGCTCGGCGACGATGTCCGCGTAGCGGTGCGGTCTTCGGCGACCGCCGAAGATCTTCCGGACGCGTCCTTCGCGGGTCAGCACGATACTTACCTCGACGTGAAAACCCTGGACGGGATCGCGGACGCGACTAAACGGTGCTGGGCTTCGCTATGGACGGCACGGGCGACGTTGTACCGCCACACCCAGCGCATTGATCATCTGGACGTGGGCGTTGCGGTCGTCATTCAGCAGATGGTCGACGCCGACGTGGCGGGTGTCCTGTTCACCGCGAACCCCATCACCACGGCGACCGACGAAGCGATGATCGACGCGAGCTGGGGCCTTGGCGAAGCGATCGTCGCGGCCCTCGTGACGCCGGACTCCTACACCGTCAAGCTGCCGACTCTGCGCGTTAAGGAAAAGACGCTCGGTTCAAAGACGGTAAAGATCGTGCGCAATCCGACAACCGGCGTAGGAACTGTCGAAGTCGAGGTCCCGGAGTCGGATCAAGGGCGCTTCTGCCTGAGCGATCGTCAGGCTGCGGATCTGGCCGAGCTCGGCCGCCAGGTCATGGAGTTCTATGGCGGTTTTCCGCAGGACCTTGAGTTCGCCATCGCCGGTGGAACGATCCATCTACTGCAGTCACGACCGATCACGGGTGTCGAGTTTACCTGGGACGAGGACCTCGACTACTGGCACATCCTCCCCGAGGACGAGGATGTGACCTTGAGCCGCAGCATGTCCGACGAGGTGTGGCACGGCGCAATCACGCCGCTTTTCTATACTACCCGCGGGAAGATGCTGCACGACGCGCATGCCGCCACCCACAAGATGTGGGGGCTCGAATCGCAGAATTATCGCTACTACAAGGCGTGGAAGGCTGGTGCCTACTACAACACCAAAGTCGAGATCTCCGATGTGACCCACATGTGTCCGCCGCCCATGCGGCACATGGTGCTGCAGCATATCGCGACGCCCGATCGGCAGAGCGTTCTCGAAGCCCCTTTCAGTTACCTGGCACTGGCTTGGCGAATCTATCGCAACGGAAGGCTGTTCCCTCAGTATGGGATGTACGGCTGGATCAAGATGCTCAAGACCTATGTCTACGAGCGCATCGACGAGGCGCGCGGCCTGTCCAACGACGCGTTGCGCAAGCTCTCCGATGCCGATCTCACCCGTTACACGATCGATCGCGTCGGATTCGAGCATCAGTACATCATCGATGTATGGAACGGGTTCTTTTTCAATACACGGCTAACGATGCTAACGCTCGCCTACATGGTTCAGAAATGGTATGACGGCGACAATGACATGGCGGGTACGGATCTGATCACCGGGACCGAGAGGCGAAGCGCCACTGTCATCGAGAACGGCACGTTGTGGGAACTCTCGAAGGAGATCCGCGGTTCGAAGATCCTGCTGAAGGATTTCAGCGAAAACAAGGAAGGCGAGTTCCTTCGCGCGCTCGAAAAGCATGAGGAGGGAAGGGCGTGGCTCAGGAAGTACCAGTGGCTTCTGGACAAGAGCGGCCACCGCGGGCATGCCGACCGGGACTTCTACTTCAAGCGACGGATTGAAGATCCTTCGCTGGACTATCGCGCCTTCCAGTCGTTCCTCACGGTCGACGAGTCACACGATCCCGAGCACCTCGAAGCACAGAGCAACCGGCGCCGCGAAGCGGCCTACACGGATGTGCTCGCCAACATCCGACGCAAGCCGTGCGGCTTCCTGAAGGCCTGGGCATTCAGGCACGTTTACCGTTACGTCCAGACCATGCTGTGGCTGCGCGATGACCACCGGGACTACGTGGATATCGCAACGTTTACCTACAAACGCTGCTTCCTCGAGATCAACCGGCGCCTGATGGCACGCGGGGTGTTCGAAAGCGACCGGGACTTCTGGTTCCTGACCGACCGGGACGTCTACCGGCTCCTGGAGGGCGCACCGTTGATCCCACTCCTGAAAGCCAAGATCAAGGCACGCATTGCAACCTTCGATGTCGCGGATCGGCGGGAAGCAACTCCGCCGATGTACATGCAGAACAATCGGCCGATCTCGTTCGATGAGGAGACCGGCGATGGCCTGCGCGGCGTCGGTATCAGCAAGGGGATCGTCACCGGACCAGCGCGTATCGTGAAGGAGTTGAAGGACATCGGGCGCGTACAGCACGGCGACATCATGGTGGTGTTTGCGACCGACCCGGGGTGGACTCCGGTTTTTCTCGTCATCAGTGGCCTTGTGATAGAGACCGGTGGATTGCTGTCGCACGGGGCCTCAATTTCCCGCGAGTACGGTATTCCGGCAGTTCAGCTGCCGGGCGCGATGCAACGCGTCCCGGATGGCACCGTCATCACGATCAATGGCACTTCGGGCGCCATCCAGATCGGGGATGGCACAGTGGTATCCGACGCTCACACCGAGGCGACGACCGGGCTCGACATCGGCGAGGTCGTATCCGAGTAGCAGTCGCGCCCATTTAACCCTGCGGTGGTGCCACAGTAAATTACGGCTGCTTGTTTAAAGCCTTTATAAACCTCAATTGAGAAGGAGAGCGTAATGGCAATTTCTACCGATATTTACACACTCGAATGGTTGCGACACCACACCTCCGATGAACTCGTCGAACTCTGGCGCACGCTTGAAGCGCCAACCTTGGAAGAAATGCATGGCGAGTACCAGGGACACATGATTTATCCGCTGTCCCTCGTCCACGCCAAGATCCGCAAGGTGGAGGGACCTGGTGAATGGTTTGGAAAGGCCTTTGCGCCGCTTCCGCATGGCCGCTTTCCCGGCCAGGGTTACAACCTGTGGTTCCAGCCAGGGGGATTTGTCCGCACCATGCGGTTCGCGGGCGAAATCAACAAGTCACTGATCGATGGAAAGCCGGCGCTGATGGGCTACTACAGTGAGTTCCTGAGTCACAACAAAGACAATGGAATGACCAACGAGGTCCGAAAACTGAAGGACGGTCTCTTCGTCGGCATTATCAGCACACGCACCGACCACGCCTACTGGGGTCCCGTTGATCCAACCACCGGCCGGGGCAAGCCGCATGCCTGGATTATGCGCGGTCCGATCGCCCCGTGGAGGGGTGTCGATGACTTAAAGATCGACTCGGCGGTAGCGCACTAGACGCCGCTCAACGCGTTACTCGCAGTGCTCAGGCGTGGAATCCTGGTGGCAGCGGGTTGTCCATCACCCATTGCGAGCCGTCGTACAGCACGTGTGCCGGCCGCTCGCCGATTACGCTGAGGTGATGCACCAGGGAACCGGTCGTGGAATCCCACCACAGCAGAGTCGCCGCGGGAGGTTCCATCACGACGGCAAGGTGCGGATCGGGCCTGAGATCGAGCGCCGCCTGCTGCGCAGTTGACGGGCAGACCGACGCTACGGTGCCACCGAAGCGCGTGACGATCGGGCGGTGAATGTGGCCGGACACTACCTGGTGCACTTGCGGTTGGGATCTCACCAGCGACGCGAGCGCTTCCGCGCCCTCGAAGCCCATAGCGTCCATCACGGTGAGTCCGGTACGGAACGGCGGGTGATGCATGAAGATCACCGTGGGACGATCGCGCGCTTGATCCAACTGCGCGGCGAGCCACTGGCGTCGCGCGTCGCATAGGCGACCGCCGTGCTCGCCCGGGATAAGGGTGTCGAGCCCGATTAGCCGCACCGGCCAGTCTTCGATCGTGTACTGCAGAAAGCCCTCGCCCGGCAGATAGCGACCATCACTGAACGCACGACGCATCGCTTCTCGTTCATCGTGATTGCCAGGAATGACGAACAACGGTGCTTTCAGCACCGACAGGATCTCGCGCAGACGACCGTATTCGGCCGGCAATCCGGCGTCCACCGCGTCACCGGTCAATAAGACTGCGTCGGGCTGCGGAGTGAACGCGTTGAGGTGCCGCACCGCACGCTCCAGATTGCCGGCGGTATCGTAGTTCCGGTCGAGCAAGCCGCCAGGCAATTGCACGTGCGTGTCCGAGATTTGCGCGATCAGCATAGTGTGTTCTGGTGTCCCGAGGTCCGATGCCTATGACTCATGATATCTATGACTAGGCTAGCAGCAGCGCGCGCCGTCGCTCAACTGCCGCGAAGGCAAGCGCTCGAAATAACTGTCGAATACTACCGATTACAAAACGCGAAATGTGACAAGTTTGCGGCAGGGAGCTGGGTTTCGCTTACTTGTCTGATTGCGATAGTTGGATCGAGCCACCGACTCCTGCCGTTTGAGGGTGGACAGCCGACAACATATGCGCAAGGTTCTCTGTCGGATGCTGACTGCGCCGAGTGAAAATTCGCCATTCGTTGGTGTTATCGCGATCGCCAGCGGAGCAGTTGAGACCCGCCACTCGCGCCATAATGTGCCTGTCGCCACCTATTCCCGCGTTACTACCAACGAGGCGTTCTGACCGCCAAAGCCGAACGCGTTGACTTGCAGCGTATCGATACGGCCTTCTGCGGGGTCTTTGATGACCACGTGCAACTTGTCGACTTCCGGCATGAGGTCGCGTTTGTCGTAGGTGCCGGCCGTCGGCATGAGGGCGTTTTGATGCATGCTGAATAATCCCGCAAGGAGGCCGAGGGCCCCAGCCGGGCCGTGAGGGTGGCCAAAATTTCCCTTCGGCGACATCACTCGAATCGGCTTCGAGCGTGCGCCATAGATGCGGTTCAGCGCGGCGAGTTCGGCGATATCCCCGACCGGGGTGCCGGTCCCATGGGCGACGATTGCCTCCACATCATCGACACCTCCGGGCAGGTTGGCATTCTGCACCGCCAACTCCATGACACGCTGTTCCCACCGGCCCGTTGGTTCTGGCGAAGAAGGGTGGTAACCGTCGGCCAGAGTGGCGTAGCCTCGCAGTCGTCCGTAGATCGTGGCCCCACGTTGCCGCGCCCGGTCCGCGCGCTCGAGGACGAACATGCCAGCGCCTTCTCCGAGCATGACCCCAAGGCGCTCGACGTTGAAAGGACGGCAGGTTTTGTAGGGATCGGGTTGCGGCGTAAACATCTTGTTGTTCCGCGCTCCGAAGAACACCAGCGGGCTGATCGCGCAATCGGTTCCGCCGGTAATTGCGACGTCGATCTCACCTGATTCGATCATTCGCGCAGCGATCCCCATGGCATCGTGGGACGATGCGCAGGCGGTGGCGATGGCAAGCTGCGGCCCGTGGAGCCCATAGCGCAGCGCGATGTGCGCGGCCGGCATGTTAAGAAGCGAATTGACCATGAACTTCTGTGATATGGCATCCGGCCCATCGTTGTCGAACCGTGCCTGATCATCCGCGTAGGAATCCACCCCACCAAGTGCGCTCCCGATCACCACGGCAGTGCGCATAGGATCGAACTCTTCTAGGCCAGCGTCGACCACCGCTTGCGCGGCCGCGGCAATGGCATAGTGGGAGAAGGACGTGGAGTTACGGATAACCCGGTCTTCCATCCATTCGGATGGATCGAAATTCTCGATGAGGGACATCCAGATATTTTCGTGGCCCTTCTCCCAGGGGGCGGCGTTTGCTACGACCTTGCCCGCCAAAAGGCTGTCGTTGAAGCGCTTCAAGTTCTGTCCTATGGACGAGATTACGCCCAGTCCAGTGATAGCGACGTTTTCCACGGAGTCTCTCCTTTGGCAAAATCGAGTGGCGGGTCGGTTCCTCGCTCCTGCGCTCGGGCGACGCGACGTTAAAGATTACAACAATCTCATTCGATGCGGTGCTGATGATACCGCTGCTCGAAATACTTCCCAAAGATCAGATTCGGCTCAGCGTGCAAGTCCGTGCGCTGTCGATGAGCGTGCGCGGGCCGCTGGCCGCACAGGGCTTACGCTAGCCGAGCCTGTTATGCTCCCCAGCCTTGTGATTACGCGTGATATAAACGCGTGGCGTCGGCACCACGTCCGACATGCAATCCCGACACAGCGTCGTCGATAACGAATACTGCCCTGAATAGCTATACTCGGACGGTTGCGACAACACGGGAAGACCACGGCATGAATATCGATTGGGCAAAGCAATGGCTGGCGAGTTTCGGCGATCTCGATCGGATGATGGAGATGTACGCCGAGAACGTGAAATTCGAGGACATCATTTTCGGCGAAAAGGCAAACAACCGGACGGAGTTGCGGCGTTTCTCCGATGCCTTCTCCGATCCGAAAGTCGGCACGCATCGCTTCCGTGCCGACGGCTACAGCGGCGGCGGCACGGGTGGCGCGGTGGAATGGACGTGGTTCGCCGAGCACGGCGGCGACTTCTTCGGCATACCGGCCAAGGGCCGCAAGACCGAGACCCGCGGCGCCTCGGTGCTGAGTTTCAGCGACGGCAAGATCGTCGCCCAGCACGATCTGTGGGACGCGGCGGCGATTTTCAAGCAGCTCGGCGTGGGGAAGTTAGGTCTCGCGCCGGAATAACTGCTAACTGAGCGGCGTACTTTCGTAGTGTCGGTAATTTCGGACAATCGCCCTCCAGCTGAGACGCATGGAGGGCGAACGATGGTCCAGCACAAGTCCCAAACGACCAAGCCCGTAGATGAGGCGGGCGTTAATAGTTAGCTGCCATGCTTGTGAAACACCGCCGACTATCGATCAAACGGGGCTGCTTCACACCTGAATCGCATATTCGATGTCGCGGTCGTAGCAGGGCTGGGTCACGACGGTGGGTATACAGTTTCTGCCTATCGAAATAGGGGAGGCCGAATCGTCTCCGTTCGCTTCCCTGAACTGTTCGCCATCGGATTTCTGGATGCGGAATCTTCTATTCGTTGCGTGCGCAATCTCTCCGGCTCGGCGGCAGCATGGTGCCCAGATAGCCATTTAGGAGTTAGCTGGAATTACGTCTATCGCGATGCCGGGAAAGCGTTCCAGCCCGCGATCGTTGGTCGGGAATCGATCGCAATCCTTGGTGGCAGATGCGTACTACGCGTAGCGGCTTAAGATAGATGGCGTCCACTATTGACGACCGACCTCATCCTGGCTCGGGATGTCCATTTTGTGCTTTTCGCCACGCAAAATGCTGTCATCGACCTACGCTCCCTCGTGAACGCGGCTTGCGCAAACTTCTCCGCCGGCGTTAGGCGTTTCCTTCGACATCTCGCACGCGAAGATTGCGCGCGTCGTACCAGCCACCGATCGACACGTCAGCCCCGTAACGACGGCAGGCGATTTCGATCTCATACCGTCCGCCTTCAATAAATGCACGATCCGCTGGACCATCCGTATTGGTGACATAGCCCATTGCAAGTGATCGACCCAGGGTGTGGCCGAACATGCCCGACGTAACGCGGCCGACGATGCGGTCGTCGCGCCAGATCGGCTCGTTGTGATAGAGCAGCGGCAGGGGATCGCGGAGCGCGAATTGCACCAAGCGTCGATTGAGCCCCCGTGCCTGCTGCGCGAGCAGCGCGTCGCGACCGATGAACCCGCCAGGTTTGTTCCAGGCCACGACGAACTCCAGACCCGCTTGGAGCGGTGAGTCTTCGTCCGCGATGTCGTGGCCCCAGTGACGATAGCCCTTCTCCATGCGCAGCGAGTTAAGTGCATGGTAACCGGCAAGCTGCAGCTCGCTCGGCGCGCCAGCTTCAAGCAGCGCATCGAATACCCCGGGTGCAAACTCAGTTGGGATGTAGAGCTCCCAGCCGAGCTCGCCCACGTAAGTGATGCGACTGGCGCGTACGCGTGCGTAGGCGAGGTCGATAATCCGGGAGGTCCCGAACGGAAACCCGGCGTTCGACAGGTCGGCGTCGGTCACGCGTGCGAGGATTTCGCGCGAGCGCGGCCCCATCAGGCCGAGCACGGCGAAACCGGAACTCACGTCGGTGACGACCGCGCGTGAATTCGCTGGGATCTGCCGCTGCAACCAGGCGAGATCGCGCGTGGCACTCGCTGCGGCGGTCACTACCATGTAGCGATCCGCGGCCTCGCGAGTGATGGTGAGATCGGCCTCGATACCGCCGCGTTCGTTCAGCCATTGGGTGTAGACCACCTTGCCGACCGGAACTGACACGCTGTTTGCGCAGATCCAGTTCAGCGCGGTTTCGCTGTCCGAACCCTGCACCAGGAATTTCGCGAACGATGACTGGTCGAACAGGCCGGCCGTTTCCCGCACGGCCCGATGCTCCTGTGCGGATGCGTCGAACCAGTTCTGCCGGCCGTAGCTGTATTCATATTCGGACCGCGCACCGACAGGTGCGAACCAGTTCGCGCGTTCCCAGCCAGCGACTTCGCCGAAGCAAGCGCCGCGCGCCGCGAGTCGTTCGTGCAGGATCGAGCGCCGAACGCCACGGGCGGTCTCGGGCTGGCGATAAGGCCAGTGCATCGCATAGAGGAGGCCGAGCGATTCAACCGTGCGGTCGTGCAGGTAGCGACGGTTACGCTGGAACGGCATGCAGCGCCGGATGTCGACATCCCAGAGGTCCATTGGCGGGTGGCCGTCCAGTACCCAGTCCGCGAGCACCCGACCCACACCGCCGGCAGATTGGATGCCGATGGAGTTGAACCCGGCCGCCACGTACAGATTGCGCACTTCGGGGACTTCCCCCAGCAGGTAACGATCATCGGGGGTGAAACTCTCCGGCCCATTGAAGAAGAGCTTGATTCCGGCGTCCGCCAATGCCGGGTAACGCTGCGCCGCTTTGATCAGCAAGGGCTCGATGTGCTTCAAGTCATCGGGCAGCTGTTCGAAGCAGAACGTCGCGGGGATCCCCTGCATACCCCAGGGTTTCGCCACCGGTTCGAACCAGCCGACCAGCAGCTTTCCTGCATCCTCCTTGAAGTAAGCGCAGCTGTCCGGATCGCGCAGCACCGGCAGATCCGACGACAGGCCCGCCATCTGCTCGGTGACGATGTAGAAGTGCTCGGCCGCATGCAACGGAATGGTGACACCGGCACGCGCACCGAGACCATGCGCCCACATACCGGCGCAGTTGACCACCACATCGGCTTCAATGTCGCCGGATGCCGTGCGCACGCCGCGCGCTCGACCATCGGTCACGATGATTTCATCGATCACGACGTGCTCGAAAATCCGGGCGCCGCCCGCACGTGCGCCCTTCGCCAGCGCCTGCGTGGTGTCGATTGGATTGGTGCGGCCATCCTTCGGCAGGAACACGCCGCCAATCAGATCATCGGTCCGCACACCGGGCCATTTTCCGGCGATCTCACCCGGCGTCAGCAGCTCGACTTCCAGGCCGAAGCACTTCGCCATCGAGGCCCCGCGTTGCAGCTCCTCGAGGCGCCCGGCCGTACTCGCGATCGCGATCGACCCGGTCTGCCGGAATCCCGTCGCCTGGCCGGTGATGGCTTCCAGCGAGGCGTACAGGCCGGTGGTGTATTGCGCCAGCTGGGTCATGTTGTAAGTGGCGCGCAGCTGGCCCACGAGGCCTGCCGCGTGCCAGGTCGTGCCACACGTCAGCTGGCGGCGCTCCAGCAGAACCACATCCCGGCAGCCGCGCTGCGTCAGGTGATAGGCGACACTGCAGCCGACGATGCCGCCGCCGACGATGACGACATTCGCGTGGCGCGGTAGGTTCACTGCGGACCTTGTTCAGAGAAACGCGAGGTTCTGCCGTGTCGCCAAGATGTCCCCCTCGGGCAGACCCAGCTCTGCCGTACGATATTCGCACCGCGCACTAGCGATACCATCTTGTTGAAGGCATGCGCGCCTCGGATATCGTGCGCAACCTCGTCTGGCGTTTCGATCTGCAAGGAGCGCTGCGAAATCATGCCGAGCGCAATTTCCTTGTCCCTGCCGATGGCCGCGGCGACTTCGTTGAGTTCGAGGAAGTCTGCGTACTTCATCTCGAAAGTCAGCACGTCCACGTCGAGCTGTTCGAGATAACGCAGCACCGGTTTGTACTTCGAACCATAACCCAGGTTCTGGGCATAGGGGTTGCCCCAACAGGTGTGGCACCACATTTTCGTTGTCTCACGCAACACCTGGGCCTCGCGACGGCGTCGTGATACTCCTCAAGAAAACGGAAATCGTCAAGGTAGGCGCTCGACATTGCGCACCCCTGGAGGTTTTCGGTGAACCAGATTGGTCGCGGCAGCGACCTGGTAATCGTGGTCGCGAGGGGCTTGTTCTTAGTCGCGTTCAGCATGGTTCCCCCGGAGCATCAATCGGGGACCCCGTCGAATTGTTGAAATTAGTCGGGGTCATCGTGTTGACGTGTAGCTGCGCTGTTTTTACCCGGCAGCGTTGAACCTTTAGCCTATCTGTTATGCTTCATTAGGGCTAGTGCAGAGGCCCAGCACCAAATCGCACGTCATTGCTGACGAAGTGCCGAATATTGCTCTCAAGTGCCCTCGCCGGGTGAATTACGTCCGGCATTTTGAGGGCCGGAGTTTGCGTGGCAAAAATTTGGGACATCCACCCGCATCAATCGCGCATCATCAATTGGCATCGAATGGACATCGAGCGGGGCTAGCCTCAAATTGCCGCCGGCATAACGCGCGATGTGGCAAATTTGTGGCAACGAATTCGAATAGGCTTAATGCTTGGATCGTAACGAGTTGATCTGGTTGGTGGGCGATAGTGGGATCGAACCACTGACCCCTGCCGTGTGAAGGCAGTGCTCTCCCGCTGAGCTAATCGCCCTGATTGGTGGGTCGCCGCATTCTAGGCGGCGTGGGTAGGGCGGTCAATTTAGAGAGTCCCTATAATCGCCGGCACTCTTTTATCAGGCTTTTGCAATGGCTGTCGTTACCCGCTTTCCGCCTAGTCCGACGGGCTACTTACACATCGGTGGTGCACGCACTGCATTGTTCAATTGGCTCTACGCACGCCGGCACGGCGGGCGCATGGTCTTTCGAATAGAGGACACGGATCGTGAACGCTCCACTCAGGCTGCGGTTGACGCGATTTTCGAGGGCATGCAGTGGTTAGGCCTCGATTACGATGACGGCCCCTATTTTCAAACTCAGCGTTTCGATCGTTACCACGGCGCGATCGATCAACTCATCCGCGAGGGGAAGGCCTATCACTGTTATTGCAGCAAGGATCGACTGGAAACGATGCGCAATGAGCAAATGGCGCGCAAGGAGAAACCGCGTTACGACGGGCATTGCCGCGAGCGTAGCGGCCCAGGGCCGGCCGGCGCCGGCACCGTCGTTCGCTTCCGAACCCCGCAGGACGGTAATTTAATCGTTGCCGATCGCGTCCACGGCGATGTCGTGTTCGCTAACGATGAATTGGACGATTTGATCATCGCACGCTCCGATGGCACGCCGACTTATCACTTGGCCGTGGTGGTCGATGATATCGACATGGGGATCACGCATGTGATTCGCGGCGATGACCATCTCAATAACACCCCACGTCAAGTCCACATTCTGGAAGGGCTTGGTGGAGTCCGTCCGGTGTACGCGCATGTGCCGATGATCAATGGGCCCGATGGCAAGAAGCTTTCCAAGCGCCACGGCGCGGTCAGCGTGACGCAATATCGCGACGAAGGTTTTCTTCCAGAAGCGTTGCTGAACTACCTGGTCCGCCTTGGTTGGTCGCACGGAGACGACGAGATTTTCTCACTCGATGAGTTGATCGAGAAATTCGACATCGATGCGATCAATAAGTCGGCGGCGAGTTTCAACCGCGACAAGCTCCTGTGGGTCAATCAACAGTATTTGCAGAGCGCGCCATTGGAGCGGCTGATCGCCGCGAGTCGACCTTATTTCGTCGCGGCCGAACTTGATTCCGCGGTGGGCCCAAGTTTGGAAGACGCCATCGAGGCCCAACGCACGCGCGCAAAAACGTTGCTTGAAATTGTCGACAAGAGTCGGTCGTTCTTTGGTGAGTCCATTGAGTTCGAGCCGGCCGCGGCGCAAAAGATTCTGACTGCGGAGGCGCTTCCCGTATTGAGAGCCCTTGCGGCGACGTTAACTGCCGTCGAGCCCTGGGACAAGCCCATATTGCATGCCGCGGTGGAAGCTGTTGCAACTTCGCTCGGACTAAAGCTCGGGCAAGTAGCGCAACCGCTAAGAGTCGCCGTGACTGGCGGCACCGCGTCGCCTGCGATTGATGTCAGCCTCGCGCTGCTAGGACGCGATCGGTGCCTGGCTCGAATTGGCCGCGCAGTAGCTTATTGCGAGTCGAGTTCAGCGAAGCCCGGCTAGTCGGTGCCGCGAGAGGGTTAATTAGGGAATTTGGCTTGACACTCCCAGGGTGCTCGCGTAATTTCGCGCCTCCCTGTGCGGACCGTCGTGAAACACGGAAATCTGGGGCTATAGCTCAGCTGGGAGAGCGCTTGCATGGCATGCAAGAGGTCGTCGGTTCGATCC
The DNA here is from genome assembly GCA_009692265.1 of Gammaproteobacteria bacterium. Classification (GTDB taxonomy): domain Bacteria; phylum Pseudomonadota; class Gammaproteobacteria; genus CAIKBL01. The sequence continues at coordinate 49,177 of SHZM01000003.1, read as the reverse complement.
CGACTAGCTCCACCAGTTCCGTCTAACTCGATTCGCAAACTGTATTCTGTCCCCATCGTCTAGTGGCCTAGGACATCGCCCTTTCACGGCGGTAACGGGGGTTCGAGTCCCCCTGGGGACGCCATTAAAATCAATTTGTTACCGATTAACCGAAACCCGATTTTCTGGATTTAGGCAAATTTCAGGTAATTCGCATTCGCGAAAATACATACCTAGTTGCCAGTCCGCCACGATCATTTGCGTTCGTCGATTGATCAGTCGCTTCTAAAAATTTCGCAAGTTGTTGCCGCTTATGCGATCTCATTTCGCTCAAGCGAGTCACTTTAATCGCCTCGCTAAAATTCAGTCCAACTCGCCTGACCATTACCGCTGATTCTTCATACATAGTCGACTATTGACGTGCCATAGACTCCACAGGCACATGCGTGAAAATGGAATACGGGCAACGTACGGGATATCGGCATTTCACTATCTCGTCGATACGCCGATGGCGTAGGGCACGCCGTGCGCCGACGTGTTCGAACCGAATCCCGGCACGTGGGGCGCGCGGCGCCGGCTAGTGCGGTTGGCGAATAATGTAGCCTGATCTGATCGTGATCAAAGCGCGTCGCGGCTAAAGCCCAATGATGGTGCCCCAGATCATTTGCAAAAAAAAGGCCTCCTTTGGTCAAGCTACACGACCGCGCACTGATGGGTGCCATTGCAGTTTGCGTAAGCACTTTCACCATCGGCTTCTCGTGCCGCACCACGGCCTCTGAAGAAACACGCCAGATCATGCGTGGTGTTTGAAGCGATTGCCTATCTATTGCCGCTCAGCGTAGGCGAGGTGGGAGTTTCGTCAGAATGGGATCGCGAACTAATCGACGGCAAACTTGCAGTACTGCGTAGATCGTCCGCCGCGTTGGTCGTACACACCGCTAAACGCTCACCGGAGTTCCGCTACCTGGCGCGCTCTTTCGACGAGACGGTGCACGATATTGACGAATCTTTCAAAGAAGAGTAGCCCTTGTCCGCTTTCTTCTCGCTGATGAAAATGACGCAGCATTGCGTGGCCTGTTATTCTCAGCTTCAATCAAGTCCGCGTAACGAGTTCAGTCAGCGTCTTCTAAGGCGGGTCAACACCGATATCTTCGACTGCACTGAACTCGCGCAGCTCTATGTGGCGACGCGCCAGTTCGATGCGGCGCTTAGCGCGTTCGAGCACAAGCTGTTGGCGCCATCGGAGGATGCTATCGATCTCGATCGCGCTGGGCGTGGCCGCGGCGCCGGAACGTGTGGATCACTTGCTGCATCAGTTCGAACAACCCATCGACGCACCGTTTTACCTAAAAAAACGTGTCGCCTACTGGCGTGAACGACTAAGCTTGTTGAGGCCGGAATTATCGACGCCGCCGCGCGCAAACTGTTTAATGCTGCAACGCCTTTGTTTCGCCGCACGCGCGACCGCGCTGCGCCGATCGATGATCTCGTCATCACGTCGATATTGCGCCGCTTCCACGACGGATAATCCCAACTGGAGGGGCCTGCCGTCGCCGAGGCGTACTACATGCTGGGAGTCATCTCGTTGCGCACGATGGAGCCGAAATATTCGGTCTAAATAATCATCGCAACGTGTAGTTCAAACGCCGTGCGCCATTATTCAATAATGGAAGTAGTGCCGGATCCGTAAGTGGCCGGTTAAATCTTGGATGTGTCGGCAAGATCCGCTGGGGAATCGCGCGGTCGTTGAATACGACACATGGGCGGTTGCCATGTATCGAAGCGCCGTAATAAAAGCCCAGCGCTGTAGGGTACGCTGCGTAGAGCGTACGAGCCCAGAGGCCCGCGCTGACGTGATCCGCTGTTGAGAGCTATCGAAGCGCCAATCTGAGTTGGAAAGACTCCCGATAGGTCAAGCAGATCGCAATCCTTTGCGAGATCAAAAATGGCGAGCGAGTGGTGTACCTGCGCGAATACGATGCAAAATCGGTGGGATTCCCGCGAGCGAAGTTGCCGCGGGCCGAATCGGAAGTTTCGCCACGAACGATCAACCACCGTTTCTAGGTTTAAAGATCGCGGTCGAGATCACACACCCGTTCAACGTCGAGGCCGCGGAGCAACCACTGGCGAGGACTTAAGGTTTTGTCGCGGTGCTCGAGATCAAGACTCGGCGTGATGAACCATTTGGCGACATCAAGCGCCGTGAGATCAGTGGGCAGCGCGTGCAACACGTCTCCTAGACCGGGAAGCGTATCATCACGTTCAAACTGAAACAGGGGCAAGCGCCATTGCCCGTTATGTTCTATTCCAAAGGGTGAGCGCGCGCGGAGTTGTTGACGAATTCGACTACTGTCGACTTGCAGGCGAGCCGACGCCTCTGCATATAGCGCTGTATGCTGCCGAAACGCCGCCGCCGCGCCGTACTGACGCGAAATAGCGTGTTGCTTCTTGACGTTCAAAGGTTCAGTTTGGGGCGGCCGCATTGGTTTTCCCCAATTACTACCGTCGGTAACGAACGGGAGTGCAGGGGCTTATTCCAGCGGCGTCATTAGGTAGAAAAGCGCAGGGCGTTCCACGTTAGTGCGCAGGAAGTGCGGCAATAACGTTAACAGGTGCGCTGCTTACTCGTCGTCAACGATCTCGGCCGTCACAGGCAACAAAGAGGAAGGCCCCTCGATCGCGCCCGCTTATCCGCGTACCGCTGCAGTCAATTCCGCGAGCGATGCGTTGAGCGAGCGAACCTCGTTGCGATGCGGCGTGTCGAGATGCTCGGTCGGCTCAGCCTGCGTTCTCTCGTGGTGAATGTAAGTAATTGAACCGCCGCAACAGATTGCTTTGCCAGTCTCATCGCGTTTGCTATCGCCGGTACTAGGGAACCACCGATATCCGCCCACGCTGAGCCTCAGCCGGTATTCGGCATTGAATGGGGTACGGCCACTACGATCGTGTAGGTGCAGCATGAAAGCCTCGTGGGTCGCTGCTTGGTCCGCTGGGTGGATCAATGACGACCAACTGCTCCAAACTGGTAGAAAATCAGTTGCGCGTGTGTAACCCGCCAGCTGACCGCAACGCGGCGACCAGTAGCAGGGCGTATCGTCCGTGATCTGGCCGGACGCCGGGATTGCTATAGCCCACAGGCCAGCTTCGGAATAGCGGCTCCAGAGATCGATACGGGAGAGCACGTCCGCGGAGGATTCTGCTTTTTCAGTCAACTCGTGCATCTGGCGGCCGAGCATCGCCAGAAATTCACCGCCGTCATTGCGGCGCTCAGTGGACTCTACAGTTAGCGGTTCGCGCGCCTCCAAGCGGGCGAAGCCGCGCCCGAACAGAGGATCGAATTGAAGCGGGTGTTTTTGTGTTGGCATACGAATCTCTTCACTCCGTGAAAGGCTACGGCGCGGCGTCAGCGCAATCAGCGTTCGTCAGTAGAGCGGCTTGCGCGCGAAATCCTTGAGCCCTCGCCAGCGATAAGTACGTCCTCTTTGGGAATGATTCACGATAACCGAGACGGTAGCCCTCAACCTAAATAGCTGAGCGCAAATATGCGCCACTTGATGCTCGGCAAAGCGCAGCACCGGTGCGGAACGAGGCACCCCTAAACTGACCGACATTTGCGCTCAGCTATTTAGGTTCAGGCATTCTTAATTGTGAGGCCGCCATCTACCGGAATGGCCACGCCAGTGAGATATGAGGCCGCCGGCAAGACCAAGCTCAAGGTCATGTGGGCGATTTCCTCCGGATCTGCATAGCGCTTCAACGCCACTCTTCGGCGCGCAAATTCTTGCTTGTGCTCGTCGGAAATATTCGCGGTCATTCCCGTACGAACCGCCCCCGGACAAATACAATTCACAGTTATCCCGCGGCTCGCGAGTTCCACGGCAAGTGAGCGCGTCAAGCCGATGACGCCGGTTTTGCTCGCGGTATAAGCGCTTATTCCCTTAGTCGCTCCTAGCGCTTCGGTCGAGGCGATATTGACCACGCGACCAGCACCACATTTCGTCAAATGTGGTAAGCATTCGCGCACTAATTGCGCTTGTGCAGTCACCACCACTGCAAAAGTCTTTGCCCATCGAGATTCGAATTCCGGATCTTCGAGGGCGGACTCGAAGACGACCCCCGCGTTATTGACCAGAATGTCGAGTCCACCCCACCGGGTGGTGATCTCGCGCACAACGCTCTGGCGATGTTCGGCATTCGCGACATCCAATACCCAGCCATGCGCCGTGCCGCCTGCGTGGGTGATTTCGTCGACTACTGATTGCACCTTTCCCATGTCGAGATCAGTGACCGCGACCCGTGCGCCCTCGTCGGCGAAGAGATGGGCCGTAGCGCGTCCCATGCCGCTCGCGGCGCCGGTGACGAGCGCAACTTTATCTTTGATGCTACGGCTTAGTTGAGACAGGCGAGGCATGTAGATCTCCTTGTTCATTTCGCCGATTTTTCGGCAGTGAGCCAATTGATGTTTTCTTCGGCTGCTCGGGGCTCTTTCTCGTCATGATATGAAACCCGATCCTCATCTAACACGCCACTTTGATTCTAAAGCTACCTTCGTGGCGGCAGGGCCGCAGCCAGTATTGATTGGCTACCCATAGCCGAATTCACGCAGAACCTCTTCAGTGTGCTCCCCGAGCCGCGGTGGCAGGCGTCGGATAGAGGGTGGCGTTCCCGACATTTCGATTGGATTCATCGGCAGGCGCAGCAGGCCTTCGCTTGGGTGCTCAAGCAATTTCCAGAAATCGACACTGGCGAGATGCGGATCGTCGAGCAATGCTTCAAGGTTATTCACCGGCGCAAACGGAATATCGGCTTCCAGCAACAGTGCGCTCCACTCGGCGCTGGTGCGGGTGGCGAGCTGTTGGGCGAGTTCGCTTAATCCGAGCGCGACATTTTGTTGCCGTCCCCTTTGCGTCACAAAGCGGGGATCCGCCGCTAAGTCGGGACGCGCGGCCAATTCGAAGAAGCGCCGCCAGTTGGTATCGGTATACGGCAACACGCACAACCAGCCATCTAAGGTTCTGAACGGACGGCGCAGGCCGAGCCGCACCGGCTCGTGGCCCATCTCGCCTAGTGGCGGCTCGAAGACGTAACCCGCGAGGTGCTCGACCGCATTAAACGCGACCATCGTTTCGAGCATCGGCACGTTCACCTCTTGGCCCAGTCCGGTGCACTCGCGCGCGAACAGCGCTAATACGATCGCATAGGCCGCATGCACCGCGGTGATTTTGTCAGCGATGATTGAAGGCACATAACGCGGCTCGCCGGCGACGACCGTCTGGAGCATCGCCAAGCCCGAGAGTGCTTGCACAATGTCGTCGTAGGACGGCCGACCGGCGTACGCTCCGCGATCAGAAAACCCTGTGACGTGGCAGTACACGAGCCGAGGATTGTGTACGGCGAGAACATCGTAGGCGAGGCCGATCTTCGTCGCCGAGGTGGTCCGAATCGAGTGCAGCAACACATCGCACCCGCGCGCCATGCCGCCGAGGATTGCCTGCCCTCGTGGGAGTTTTAGATCGAGCACCACACTGCGTTTGTTGCGGTTGTTCGCTAGGAACATTGCGCCCATGCCCTCTGAGCGCCGCGCGCCAACACCACGGGTAACATCACCCTCGGGTGCTTCGATCTTAATTACATCGGCACCCATGTCGCCGAGATACTGCGCAGCCATCGGGCCGAGGATTACGGAAGTCAGATCAAGCACCCGAACCCCCGCCAGCGGACCAGGGTTCGGCTGGCTCATTCGCTACTCTTCGAGCGCGGTGGTCGCGGCAGCATGTCCTTGCCAATGATTTGTTTCATGACTTCGATACTGCCGCCGCCGATGCGCGTCATTCGTGCATCGACAAAGGCTCGCGCAATCGGAAACTCCACCATGTAGCCCCAACCACCGAAGAGTTGCAGGCATTGGTCCATCACCTTGCCCTGGAGTTCGGTGGTAAGCAGCTTCGCGATTGCGGCATCCACCGTGTCCAGCTTCTTGTGCAAATGAAGTTCCACGCAGCGATCGACAAACACGCGTTGGGCAAGAATTTCAGCGCGCATTTCGGCAAGCTTGAATTGCGTATTCTGAAAGTCGGCCAAGGTGTGGCCGAACATCCTGCGATCGACCACGTAATCGAGGGTCCACTGGAGTGCCGCTTCGGTGGAAGCTACCGCACGGATTGCCTGGACCAGACGCTCTTGAGCCAGCTGTGACATCAGGTGATAAAAGCCGCGCCCCTCGACGCCTAACAGGTTGTTGACTGGCACGCGCAGATCGCTGAAGAACAACTCAGCGGTATCCTGGGCCTTGCAGCCAATTTTCTCCAGCCGCCGGCCGCGTTCGAAACCGGGTCGATCGGTCTCGACTAACACGAGGCTCACGCCTTTACCGGCCGCCTTGGGGTCTGTCTTACACGCGAGAATCAGCAGATCGGCGGTATGGCCATTGGTGATGAACACTTTCTGGCCGTTGATGACGTATTCATCACCTTCTCGTCGCGCGGTGGTTTGTATGGCTTGTAAATCACTGCCTCCGGAAGGTTCGGACATTCCGATCGCGGCAACGACCTCACCACTGGCCATTTTTGGCAGCCACCGGTGCTTTTGCTCTTCAGTTCCAAAGTCGACGAGATAGGGCGCGATAATGTCCGACTGCAAGTAGAAGGTCGGACCGGTGGCGCCGACCCGTGCCATCTCCTCAATTAGAATGGTGCTGTACAGAAAGTTAGCATCCATACCGCCATAGCGCTCGGGCACATCGCAACAAAGCAAACCCGCGGCACCCGCCTTGTGCCACAGCGCACGCGGCACGACCCCGTCCTTTTCCCATTCGCTGTGAAACGGCGTGACCTCGCGTGCGATAAAGCGGCGAACAGTGTCGCGAAAAAGCTCGTGCTCCGGAGCAAAGAGGGTTCTTGGGATCATACAAGGCCTAGGCAATCTGCTTATTCGCCTTTAGTCGAGGTACACAGGTCTACCACGAACGGCGCTGCGGTAACGCTACGTCTTAGGTCGTCGCTTGTTTTGCTTTCTCGCGGTCGCGCAATTCACGCCGAATGATCTTGCCGGTGGTCGTCATCGGCAGCGCTTCGACGAAATCGATCAAGCGCGGAACTTCGTGTTTTGCAAGACGGCTGCGCACCGAATCCTTTAATTCCTCAACGAGTGCGTCCGAAGGTGTCACGCCAGCGACGGGGATGATGAAGGCCTTAATAATTTCAGTGCGCACTGGATCCGGTACACCGATCACCGCGGCCATTCTGACCGCGGGGTGCTTCAGCAACGCGTCTTCGATTTCGCTGGGGCCAATGCGATAGCCGGAACTAGTGATGACATCGTCCGCGCGGCCGTGAAACCAGAAGTAACCGTCTTCATCCATTACGCCGGTGTCGCCGGTGATCAACCAGTCCTGAACGAACTTGTCGCGCGTGGCGTCGGGTTTATTCAGATATTCCTTCAACATCACCGGGTGAGGTCGCTTGATCGCGATGTTTCCGGTTTGACCTGCCGGAACTTCATTACCCTGATCGTCGATGATCGCGGCAATCGTGCCGGGCGTTGGTCGACCTAAGGATCCCGGCTTAATCGTCATGACGTTGCCGTTGTTGGCGAGCACCACGTTGCATTCCGTCTGACCGAAAGCTTCGTTGATGCTGATATTCAATTCGCGACGACCCCACTCGATTAGTTCCTTGCCGACAGCTTCGCCGCCGGAGACCACGGCACGCAATTTGAGTGTGTAGCGCGACAATGGGTTCGGCACACCGCGCATGAGTTTCAGCATCGTTGGGGTCAACAACGACAAGGTCACGGCGTGCTGATCCAGGATGCGATACGCTTCTTCCGGCTCAAAGCCCTTCATGGCGGTGGCGATTACCGTGCAGCCATGAAACCAGCCGGGGAATATCACGTCCATCAAGCCCGCCATCCACGCCCAGTCGGCCGGCGACCACAGCGTGTCTTTCGGTTGCGGAAAAAAATCGTACGCGAACTCGAGGCTCGGCATGTGTCCGAGCATCATGCGGTGGGGTTGAACCGAACCTTTGGGGTTCCCTGTCGTACCCGAGGTGTAGCTGATCCAGGCCGTTTCCTCGGCCTCGGTGCGCACGTTCGTAAATTTGTCGCTCGCGGCTTTGATGGTGGTCCAGAAATTCCGGCTGCCGGTTGGTTCGCCATCCGTGATGAAAATATGTTCGAGCTTGGGTGCGTGGGCGCGAGCTTCAAGCGCCTTGTTGTAATTCGCGCTGTCGGTAATCAGAACCCGCGCGCCACTGTCGTTTAAGCGGTAGATCAAGGCGTCGGCACCAAACAGGACTGATGTCGGACACGACACCAGCCCAGCTTTCCAACAGGCCACGTGGGTGATGGCGCATTCCGGGTCCTGTGCAAGTAGTACTGTGACCCGATCGCCGCGCTCGAGTCCCAACCCGCACAGCGTGTTCGCCCATTGATTCGCGGCAGTTTGAATTTGCGCGAAGGTATAGCGGTGAACCTGCTTCGCTTTGTCCTCATACACCAGCGCAATACGCGACGAATCTTCTGCCCAGCGATCACACACATCATCCGCGATGTTGTACTGAGCGGGGATATTCCATTTGAACCCGTGATAAATCTCCTCGTAGGTTTTTCCGCGCTGGAGTAGGTTTGTCATCGGCGTTCCTCAGGCTGTACTCGCAATTTATAGTGAGGCGGGGTTGCTCGCTGGATCCCGCAGGCTCCATACATACCTGATTCGCGCCCCAGGCTGCAAGCCGTGCTGGGCACTTCCACGATCGCGGCCTGCCTTCTGTTAGCATTACGGGCCCTTTAAATCTCTAGAAATCTTAAGGAGTCTCACGTGGCCGGAAAACTTCAAGACAAGGTCATCATCGTCACCGGCGGTAGCACCGGGATTGGTCGAGCAACGGCGCTGCGCTGCGCGGCAGACGGGGCGAAAGTAGTCGTCGCCGACGTAAACACGGTCGACGCGTCGGCCACTGTCGAGGTGCTTGTGAAGGCTGGTGGGATCGGTAAATTCGTCAAAACAAACGTCGCTATCGCAAGTGAAGTTCAAGCCCTCATTACCGAAACCGTGTCAGCCTATGGGCGTTTGGACGGCGCCTTCAATAACGCCGGCATAGAAGGCGATTTCTGCAATATCACGAAAATGAGCGAAGAGAGCTTCGATCGCACGATCGCGATCAATCTGAAGGGCGTTTGGTTATGCGTGAAAGCCCAGATCGAACAGTTGTTGAGCCAGGGTAGCGGCGGCTCGATCGTGAATACAGCTTCGGTCGCGGGCCTAGTCGGGGCGCGCGGCGCAACAGCCTACTGTGCGTCCAAGCACGGCGTGGTTGGGATCACCAAAAGCGCCGCCCTTGAGTTCGCTCGCAAGCGAATTAGGGTCAACGCCGTGTGTCCAGGTGTAATCAAAACAGGCATGGTCGAACGTCTTTTGAATGAATCGAAGATGGAGCAATCCGCGCTTGTTGCCCAGGAGCCGATGGATCGTTTGGGCGAGCCGCGCGAAATCGCCGACGCGGTGGCCTGGCTGCTGTCGGACGAAGCGTCCTTCGTCACCGGAGTCGCGATGCCGGTGGACGGGGGCTACGCCGCGCAGTAGGAGTAAATCCGCCTCACTCCCCCTTTTGCAAAGGGGGAAGCGAAAACCGAACCTATTCACCCTCTTTGAAAAAGGGGGTCGCCGCGAATCGGCGGGGAGATTTAGACGGCAGGGCAATTACCAGCGAGAGCATTTCGCCTTGCCAAACTCCAACCAATCCCTGCACACTCCCGCGCTCTAAAGTGTGAACCTGGGGGTTGAGTGCGTTCGCCGCGTCTGGTCTGCGCGTTCTCGAGATCAACAACAATCACCGGCTGTACTTCAGCCCGAATAACCCTCAGCTTGTCGCTTACAACGAACTGGAAAATACGTTCGTCAAGAATGACACGCTAACGTTCGTAATCGCACCCGGCGACGGCAACGTCTTCACCAAAAAGTTACTTGCCATAGTCGAAGCCATCACCGCCCGCGCCTGGCAAATCCCTTACTCTAATCGCGTTGATTCGATCACCAATTTCCAATATTCCAGTGCTGTTGGCGACGATTTGATGGTGCGCGATCTCGTCACTAACGCGGCCGATCTGAGTGATGCGGAAATCGCGAAGCTAAAATCGATTGTGCTCGCCGAACCCTATTTAAAGAACGGCTTAATCCGAGACGATGCCGCGGTAACCGCGATCAACGTCCTCGTCCAGTTACCGCGCGAAGACGAAAGCCACGAAGTACCCGCCGTGGTCAAAGCAGCACGTGAGATCGCTGCTGATTTTGAGCATCGCAACCCGGGTTTGAAAATTTACCTTACCGGCGTCGTGATGATGGATCACGCCTTTGCGGAAGCCGCGATGAAAGACAGCAAAACGCTGGTGCCTATCAGCTTCGGGCTGATGCTGATGCTCGTGGGGTTTTTGGTCGGCGGTTTTATCGGTGCGTTGAGCACCTTACTGGTGATCGCGTGCGCGATCTTGGCGGCCATGGGGATTGGAGGCACTATTGGTTATCCCGTTTCCGCTGCCACTTCGGCCGCGCCAGTTATTATTCTGACCGTGGCCATGGCTAACTGTGTGCATATCCTGCAAACCTATAGGCAGGAACTTGGCCTTGGAGCGGAACAGCTGGCGGCGATAGAAACCGCGCTGCGCAGCAACCTAAAGCCGATTTTCCTCGCAAGTCTGACGACGGTCATAGGCTTCCTCAGCTTTAACTTCTCGGACGTACCGCCGTTTCGCCAGCTCGGCAATCTCGTCGCCTTTGGCGACATCTTTTCCTATCTCCTCGCGGTTACCTTATTACCTGCGTTGTTGGTCGTGCTTCCGGTTGGGTCGCGCCGCCTGCCGAGTCTTAACGCCTACTTTGTACCGAAGATTGCCGACTTCGCGATCCGTCACTATCGCGCGTTGTTCTACGGCATTGGATGTGCGGCGCTTGCGCTAATCGCCTGCCTGCCGCGCAATGAGCTAAACGATGTCTTCGCTAAGTATTTCGACGAAACGATCGAATTTCGTCACGCCACCGACTTCACCGTTGAACACCTCACTGGAGTCGTGCATTTCTATTACACCGTGGACGCCGGGGAATCTGAAGGAATCAGCGAACCTGCTTTCATGCAAGAGACAGCGGCCTTCGTCGAATGGTTACGCGCCCGCCCGGAAGTTCGACACGTTACGAGCTATACCGACATCCTGCGGCGTTTGAATAAGAACATGCATGGCGACGATTCGGAGTACTACCGCTTACCAGAAGCGCGCGAACTCGCCGCGCAGTATTTGCTGCTCTATGAAATGTCATTGCCCTACGGACTGGATTTGAATAATCAGATCAACGTCGACAAATCCGCGGTGAAAATCTCGGTCGGCGTGAATACCTTGTCGAGCTTGGAGTCGCTTAGGTTCAATGCCGCGGCCGAAGGTTGGCTCCGCGACAACGCTCCGCATGTCAAATCCGCGACTGGCTTCGGAACCGCGTTGATGTTTGCTCATCTTGGTCGACGGAATACCGAATCGATGCTCATCGGCACCGCTGTCGCGCTGGTATTGATCTCAGCCGTGCTGCTGGTAATGCTGCGCTCGGTAAAGCTTGGGGTGCTAAGTCTCATACCGAACCTATTACCCCTGGCAGCGGGTTTCGGCTTATGGGGCCTGTTCGTCGGACAGGTTGGGCTATCCCTTTCGGTGGTGGCTAGCATGTTGCTAGGAATTATTGTGGATGACACCGTCCATTTTTTAGTCAAATATCAACGCGCGCGTAACGCTGGTGACCTGGCACCGGTGGCTATTCGTTACGCGTTTAACGAAGTCGCTTACGCGATGATGGTGACGACCGCGGTGTTAGTGTGTGGATTCCTAATCCTCTCGATGTCTCATTTCGAACTCAATGCGGGCATGGGCCTGCTCACAGCCATCGTGATCTTACTCGCCATGGTGATCGACCTGGTGTTTCTTGCGCCATGCCTATTGATGTTTGAGACGCGCCAACATGCATAAGCTTCTAACCTTGTTGCTGTGCGTGGCGTGCGCTGGGCTAGTGCAAGCGGAAACCCCGCAAGAGAAGGGCCTTGCGTTAGCGTTGGAAGCCGAGCAGCGAGATCTCGGCTGGGGCGATCTGCGCGCGGATCTTGAGATGCTTCTGCGCAATAAGCAGGGTCGGGAGAGTCAGCGGAAGCTGCGGATTAGCTCGCTGGAAATGCCGGACGATGGAGATAGAAGCCTCACGATATTTGACTCGCCGCGCGATATCGCCGGCACTGGTCTGTTGAGCTATACCCACGCGCTCATTCCCGACGACCAGTGGCTTTACCTACCGGCGCTAAAGCGCGTGAAGCGAATTGCCTCGGCCAATAAATCCGGCCCTTTCGTGGGTAGCGAATTCGCGTATGAGGATTTAACGTCTGCGGAGGTCAAAAAGTACCACTACAAATGGTTGCGTGACGAAGGTTTGGTCGGGAGGGAAACCCACGTCGTGGAAAATACGCCGGCCTACGCGAATTCGGGTTATACCCGCAGAATCGTCTGGCTCGACAAAGCGATGCTTCACCCGCTAAAGATCGAATTCTACGATCGTAAAAACGCGTTGCTTAAAACCTTGTTGCTGTCGCAACACACCCAGTATCTGGATAAGTATTGACGCCCTGCGCTGATGAACATGCAAAATCATCAAACCGGTAAGAGCACGGAGCTGCGCTGGTCGAACTATCGCTTCCGCACTGGCCTGAGTGAACGCGATTTCGATCAAAATACGTTGAAGCGATCCCGCTGAGCGCAAAGGCGCGAATACAGGCCACATGGCGGTACACGAATTGACCTGTCCTGAGCTCATCCTCTAGAGTCCGCGCTTGCCAAATCCACCGGAGTTCGCGATGACCCAGGCGGCGATTGCCATCCAGCCGGCGCTTGTCTTGAGCCCGGTTACCGAGCCAGCAGAGGTCCAATGGCGATAAAAAAAATACTGATCGCCAACCGCGCTGAAATCGCGTGCCGTATTCAGCGCTCGGCGCACGCCCTTGGCCTCGCGACGACCGCCGTCTACCACTTCGTTGATCGCCAGGCACCGCAGGTCGCGGCAGCTGATTCGCGAATTGAACTCTTCGCGGAAGTACCAACCGCCGCGTACCTCGATATCGAACAATTGCTCGCGGCGGCCCGGCTCACGGGCGCGGACGCGATCCACCCCGGGTATGGTTTTCTCGCTGAAAATGCCCGCTTTGCCGCGGCGGTAGAAGCTGCCGGACTCATCTTCATTGGGCCGCAGGCCTCGGTGATCGACTTAATGGGCGATAAAATCCGCGCGCGCGAGTTCGCGGTGGAGCACGGGGTCCCGGTCGCACCGAGTTGCACGCAATCGGGAAGCTTGGAGGAGTTCGCCGCGGATGCCGCCAAGATTGGGTTTCCACTTTTGATCAAGGCAGCGGCCGGTGGTGGTGGCAAAGGCATGAGTATTGTGCGCACGGCGAGCGAGCTGATGGAACGCGCGATCGTTGCCGCTAGCGAGGCCGCTCGCTACTTCGCCGACGGCCGAATTTATGCGGAGCGTTACATCGAGCGACCGCGGCATATCGAAGTTCAAGTCCTCGGTGATGGAACGGGCGAGGCGATCCATCTGTTCGAACGTGAATGTTCCGTGCAACGGCGTTTTCAGAAGATCATCGAAGAATCACCTGCTCCTAACCTGTCACGGGCCTTGCGCGACCAGATCTGCACTGCGGCTGTGACCCTGACTCGCGCGGCGAAATATCGCAACGCCGGCACGGTCGAGTTCATTCTGGCTCCAGACGGTGCGTTTTATTTTCTAGAAATGAATACGCGTTTGCAGGTCGAACACCCGGTGACTGAGTTCGTCACTGGCATCGATCTCGTTGAAGCACAGATTCGACTCGCGAACGGCGCGTCCCTATGGCTCACGCAAGCAGACATACAACCTCGCGGACACGCTCTCGAGTGCAGAATTTGCGCCGAGCTCCCCGAGCACGATTTTCGCCCCGCAACCGGGGTTGTTAAGCAGCTGCAACTACCGGCAGGTACTGGCGTTCGCTTCGACAGCGGCATCGTGCGAGGCACGCAGGTCACAGCGGCGTTCGATTCCATGCTCGCCAAGCTGGTGTGCTACGCCGACGATCGCCCACAGGTGATTAACCGGATGAGTGAGGCGCTGACTGCGCTGGTAGTGCTAGGGGTCGACACTAATATCGATTATCTCGGCCGGATCATCGCGCACCCGGAATTTGCCGCCGGCCGGCTCCACACCGGCTTTGTCGTCGACCATGCACAAACGCTCCTGCCGCCGGATCTGGATGCGACCGATCTAGCCGCCGTGCTTCTCGCCGCTGCCCTCACTACTGAAGAATTTCGACGCATGGCCTTTGCAATTCCAGAACCACAGGCGTCCATGGGTAGATGGCGGAATTAGCGCAATGAAACTTAAACTCGGTTCGAGCGTGCATGAGGTAGAACTCCTCGCCCGCCACCCCAGCTTACAGTGCCGAGTTGATGGCGCGGTACACCTGGTCAGCGAAGCCATCGGCCTGGCGGACGAGGTCGTCTTTCTGACTGTCGACGATCGACATTACGCGGTGTGGCGTTCAGCGGAAGGCGAGCGCATTCATTTGAAGATCGGCGAACGTAGCTTTTCGGTAGAAGTGGAAGACCCGTTGAGCGCGGCACGCGCTGGCTTCAGTGATCGCGAAATTCGCGCCGATATGCCAGGTGTGGTGGTGGCGATTCGACGTCAAGTGGGCGAGGCGGTTGCCGCCGCTGATCCGCTGCTGACAATTGAATCGATGAAAATGCAGATCACGTTGTTGGCCCCGCGCGCAGGGATCATCGCGGCAGTGCATTACGACTTAAATCAAGCCTTTCAAAAAGGCGCTGTGCTGGTCGCGCTGCAGCCGGAAGCGAGTGAAGCGACATGAGCCGGATCCGATCGAACCTTAATACGGCCGCCGCCGAATTCCAGCACAACTATGCCGTGAATCAGGCGCGCATCGCCGAATTTCGTGCTAAGCAAGACGCCGCGCGACACCAACGCCCTGCCCGCGATCTCGAACGGCTGCTCAAGCAAGGCAAGCTACTGCCGCGCGAACGCATCGAGCGCCTGCTCGATCCCGGCACGCCGTTCTTAGAACTGTCGTCACTCGCGGCTAATATGGAGTACGACGGGGAGGCGCCGACCGCGAGTTGTATTACCGGAATCGGGATGGTCAGCGGGCGCGAAGTGATCCTGCACGCCGATGATTCGAGCATTAAAGGCGGTGCTTGGTATCCGTTAACAGTGAAGAAGATCGTTCGCTGCCTCGATATCGCCTTGGAGAACCGGTTGCCCGTGGTTCACCTCTGCGACAGTGCGGGAGGTTTCCTGCCATTGCAGTCTGAACTCTTCCCGGACAAGCACATGGCCGGGCGAATTTTTCGTAATCAGTCGATGCTGAGCAAATTAGGCGTGAAGCAGCTGGCCTTGGTGTTCGGGCATTGTACGGCCGGCGGAGCGTACATTCCCGCCTTGTCGGATTATGCAGTGATTGTTCGCGGCACGGGCGCTGTTTTCCTTGGCGGGCCCCCGCTGGTGAAAGCGGCGACTGGCGAGATCGTCACTGTCGATGAACTCGGCGGCTGCGATCTCCACACCCAGGTGAGTGGCACCTGTGATTACCCAGCCGATACCGAAGCGCATGCGATTGCACTCGGCCGGGAAATTGTCGCGCAATGGGAGTCACCCAAGAAGTGGGCCACGCAATGCGATGCCGTGGAAGCGCCTTACTACGATCCCGACGAACTCTACGGAATTATTCCCGGCGATATCAAACACGGTTTTGAGATGCGCGAAGTCATCGCTCGGATCGTCGATGGCAGCCGTTTTCACGAATACCAACCCGCGTATGGCACGACCCTCGTATGTGGGTACGCGAATCTCTGGGGCTACCGGGTCGGAATCCTCGCCAACAACGGGGTGCTGTTTAACGATAGCGCACTGAAGGGCGCGCATTTCATTGAGCTGTGCAACCAGAATCAAACGCCGCTGGTGTTTCTGCAAAACATCACGGGCTACATGGTGGGCAAGGAATACGAGGCACGCGGGATCACCAAGGATGGCGCGAAGATGATCATGGCGCAGAGCTGTAGCCGCGTGCCGAAGTTCACGGTGATGTGTCACGGCTCGTTCGGTGCAGGTAACTATGGGATGTGCGGCCGAGCCTACGATGCACGGTTCCTGTTTGCTTGGCCGAATCATCAGATCGGCGTCATGGGGGGTGAGCAGGCCGCGCGCACTTTGGCTGAAGTGAAAACCAAACAATTAGAACGCAACGGGCAGGTACCCGACCAAGCCGTGATCGACGAGGTCTATTCGTCCACGCTCATGGCGTATCAGGAACAACTGTCTGCGTATTACTCGACGTCGAAGTTGTGGGACGATGGAATCATCGATCCGGTGGACACGCGCAATGCATTAGGTGTCTCCATCAGCGCTTCGTTAAATGCACCACTCGATCCCGCAGGGTATGGCGTCTTTCGTTTCTAAGGCGCTGCGGCACGTCGGCGCAGCCGTGCCGGCGCCTCGACTAATCCGTGACCTACTAATAGGCGTGAGCGTCGTGGGCACATTCAGCGGCTCGGTACTTGCGATTGATCCGGGTACTGCCTCGGGGCAACTAGTGGTGGACGCGGTCGCGATATCACTTAGCCACGCCAACACCTTTCGCTTTGATGATCTCGCTGAACTAGGTCAGTACGTCGATTTCGAGCCCGAGTTACGGATCCTTTTAACCGAACAGGCGATCGACTCGCAGCTGTTACAAGAGTTGGAGACGAAACAGGTACAACGACAAGCCCAAGCCGGTACTCTGAAGGGTGTGCTGATCGCGCTGCCGCGCGATGCAAAGCGCGAGGGCACGGTGACCGCGCTACTGCCACAGCAGGGGATACCCTTCTATACGATCTACTCACTCCCAGGCTTTAAAGTGACCATCAGTGGCAATCGCGTCTCTGGGAAAATTGAGTTTCACGCGCCTGACAACGCATTAACTGTTACCGCGAAGTTTAGCGCGCCGCTCTTCCACGAGATCGCGCCCGCGGCGATACTGAAAGAGGAAACCGCGCGCACCAGCGCCCCCGCGCTGGCCTACCTGGAAATGGAGCGGCGATTGAAAGCTGAAGATTTTTTGTCGGCACGCGCCTCGGTAACCTCCGAGATGCTGCCACAGATTGTGGATCTCGAAGCGCGGGCAAAAGATCCGGCATTCGTCTCCCAGTTTACCGAGCGGCTACCCGCCACAGGCATCCGCCGTGCGCAAATTCGCCAGGCGGTGTTGTATCGATCCCTTGCCTATCTCGTAATCGTTGAACGGCGTGAATCCATTGTCACTTTGCGCCAACTCCGAGATCACTGGCTAGTCGACGATTAAACTGGCGAGCGCGTGAACGCTCGCCAGTTCGATTTAACGTCGACGCACAGCCACGCTCACGGTCGCGCTCGCGGTATGGCCGAGGCCGTCGCTAATCGTGTAACGAAACGCGTCGTTGCCGGTGATGCCTAAGCTCTGATAGGTGATTCCGGTAGGCGTGAAGCTCACCTGCCCTAGCTGTCCCTGGGTCACCCCGGTGATCGACAATGGATCGCGATCGGCATCAGAATCGTTCGCGAGCACGTTTAAGTTCTGAGTAGTCCCGACGCGTATACGGAAACTGTCGGGACCGGCGGTGGGCGCGGCGTTGGTGGTTGGCAGCGCAGCGGTAGTTACCGCAGCCTCGCTTGACCAAACCGTTTCGTTACTCGAAGCATCGCGCGCTTTCACCCTATATCGATACGTTGTGCCCGGACTTAAGCCGATCGGGGTATAGGTCTGCGCCCCCTGCCAACCACTACTGGCGCACCGTAGGGAGCCACTGGCACATTCAAAGAAATACTGAACGGCGCTTCCCGCATCGTCAATCGCCAACGCCGATCGCATCGTCGCTGACGTGGCGCTCGTGGACGTTGGTACAACCTCCCATGTCATCGGATTTGGATTCGGCGGCACTGTGTTGGTAACCCCAACCGGGATCTGTCCGTTGATCGTGAACTGACCGAGGCTGCCGTAATCCGAATAGGGCACCGTCGGATCGCCGGTACCCGTTACGTGAAGGAAACAACGACCCGCCGGCACCGAGGCAACCAGATTTTCCGCGGTCGCGCCTGTGGGGCTCGCGGAGCCGAGTAACGCGCCGCCCTGACTATAAAGTTCGACCTGCACGTCGAGATTCCCACCGCCCGAATTAACCGGCATCGTGTGCGGCGTGATCGTCAGGTTCACCGTGCCAGGCGCGGCGTCGAAGAAAAACACATCGACATCGCTCTGGCTGGCGAGCACGCCCTTATTTTGCGGTTGTGAGTTAGTCCAATCCGCCTCCACGGTAGTCGCGGTCACGCGACCGGTCGCATTCGCGATCAAAGGCGTTGCGCCCACACCAGTATTGCCGTGATCGTCACCGCGTAGCGCAAGTTTGCTGGTGATGATCGCAAGGTCGTCTTGTTGATTATTAGCGCCAGGGTATTCGCCACGGCTCCATTCGCTGACCGATCGATTGTAGCTGCTGCCCATGATCGGTCCCCACGAGGTCGCGCCGACACCATGCCCGCCGTAATACGTGGCGCTTGCCGTTCCATCATGACCGAGTCCCATGTTATGTCCCATTTCGTGCGACGACGCTTCCGCGACATAGTCTTCGCGCCCGCCCCCTAGTCGATTGAAGTAGACCAACGCGGGTTGATAGGCGGGATAGCTACTAAGGCCAAAGACCCCGATGTACGCGACGCCGCCGGCACCTTGGAAGGGCATTGCCAAACCGGTGCTATCGCTATCACGGGCGACGAGGATACGACCGACAGTTGGCCCGAAGCTCGATGGCAATTGCGTGGTGACATCGACGTTGAAGGGCGCGAAATCTTCCGCCACTCGTCGCCAAATGTTGGAGATGTTGTTGAGTTCGGCGATGCTGAAACTCGCCAGTACCCCGTCGGTATCGTAGGGCACGGCATCGAGCGACTTTCCCGCCGCGTAGTTCGAATTCCACACAGTCCCGGTTATCAGATGTCCATCGAAGTCGAGATAGATCACCTTCGTCGCGCCAGTCCGACTGTGTAACGTGAACGTCGAAGTAGTGGGGATCGTGGCCGCGACAGATGTCGCGGAGACAGCTGGCGCCGCGGCGGTGTTAACCGGCGCGGGATCAACGTACAGCGCGCCGCCTTCGGCATCCAGCTCGAGCGTTTTGACATCCGCGCGCGGAAAATTGAAACGATGCAGCCAGGCCATTGCGCGTTTTTGCCGCGCCGGCGACATCTTTTCGAGCTTGGTGCGCAACCTGCTGACCGGCAGCTCGCCGATCGCAAACGGAGCGGCCTTGCCGTAGTGTTTGTGTTCAGCGTGGGCGGGATCCGAACCCATGAAACAAACCACTGTGATCACGGGGGCAATAATACCCATAAGCCTTTTTTTCATCTCGACTACTCCTTCGTAATGCGAGAAGAAAAAGTCCATCCATGGACTTAGTGCTCCCGGTGTCCATTGAGTGCGTGAGGTGGATGTCTGGGGCGTTCTCCTCCTCGAACATCAGCGGCGTATCCAACACCGCGCCAGCGTCATCCGTCCTCTTCGCTGCCGTTTCCTTGGCTGAATGTAGTTATAGAAGATTAAGATTCGTGCCTATGTGATGTGCTTCGCATTAAGCATTGTGACCGCGCCGACTCGGTCACAGAAAGGAAGTTCGTGGAAGTAGAAGGGCGGATGCGGACTCAGGTTATGTGGGTGTGAGGTCCGCCACCGTATCGATATCGCGCAGAATCCGAGGATCGTCAAAAGCCACGGTGATCACCTCCGTCGCGCCCGCCACGACCTTGCGCGCGCCTTGGTCGCCGTCCAGTCTGGTCAGGGTCGTAAAGTGAGCGCGACCGAACAGCACGGGGTGTCCACGCTCACCCGCATAGCACGGGATGACGATGGCTTCTTTGGTATGCCGCGCGAAGTTTATCGCGAGGATCTCGAACACACTGACGCTTAGATCGGGCATATCACCTAGACATACGAACGCCGCGTCGAGATCGGCGGCGAGCATTTGGATGCCAAGGGCGAGTGAATGTCCCATGCCGTCGGCAGGGCGCGGATTCTCAACTATCCGCACCGGGTGATTTTCGACCAGCGCGCGTTTCGCTGGATCGTCAACTCCAATCACCACAACCCGATCCACGAGCGGTACCAACGTCAGGGTGTCTAGCGCCCACGCAAGTACAGGGCGCCCGCGATAAGGATGTAAGAGCTTGTTCCCAGCGGAAAAGCGCGAGCCTAAGCCAGCTGCTAGTAACACCGCGCCCAAACGTAGCGCCTTCATCGCAGCACGCTTGGTGGTGCCTTAAGCACCATCGGCTATCGCGTATTGGGTCTTAACAATTTCGGCCAGGATTGCGAGAGCGATTTCTGGTGGATTCTTGCCGCCGAGCTTTAAGCCTACCGGTGCGCGGATCCGCGCGATGTTGGACTCCTTGACGCCAAGCTTTCGCAACGCCTCGACCCGTTCCTGGTGCGTGCGCTTGCTGCCCAGAGCGCCGACATAAAAGCAGTCCGAGGCGAGTGCCAGCCGTAAAATTGGCGGCTCCCATTCGTGCTCATGGAATAACGACACGAAGGCCGTGAATCGATCAAACTCGTTAAAGTGAAAGGCATCCGGAGTCGTGAGTGGCGAGGTGCGCGCCGCATGGGCCTGCGTCGCTTCTAACGTTTCTGGTTCAGGTGATAGCGCGATCACCTCGAAATCGGCGGCGCTCGCGAGCCGCGCCAAGATCGGCAGTGCTGGCCCTTTGCCAGCCAACACCAGACGAGTTATTGGCGGATAGGCGCGCAGATATAGGCCAGGTGCGGAGGGCGGCGTTGCCGTGTCGATTCCTACTTCGATGCGATGGTTGTTCGGATCGAGTGCAAGCCACGCGGGTCGGCGCGACTGTTCTGCCGCGAGCAGTCGCGCGAGATCCGTAGTCGAAAAATTCACATCGAAATACACATCGATTCCCGAACCACAGGGTAGGCGGATATCGATATACGGTGATCCTGCCCCGTACCGGAGGCTTCGATTCTGACCAGCGGCCATGCATGCCTGTGCTTCGGCAATGATCGCCGCCTCGGCACAACCCCCGGTAATGTTTCCAACGGCGTCACCGTTCTCGGCGATCGCCATCTGGCTGCCGAGTGGACGTGGCGTTGAACCATCCGTATTGAACAGCGTGACGAGGGCGGTCTTCAGGCCCGCTTGGTGCCAGCGCTGAAGAGTCGGTAAGACATTGCGGAGATAAATGGCTGGCATCGCGAGAGTATAACCATGTATTACTACGGCCAAGGCTTGCCTGGTGACAAAGCAGCGATCCGGGTTTGGTTATCGGGTTCTAACACGAGTGGATCGTGGGCCGGATAGATGATGTCCCCACGCAAGGCAGTATCGCGCATCGCGCGCTGCATCTGTTCGAGATCGTAGCCGATCACCCCATCCATTGAATCGCTGCAGGCAAGGTGCCGGTGGGTAGTACATCAGCGGAATAACGGCCGCGGCCCCTCAGTAAGCGATTGTTCCGGGAACGTTCAGTGCTGCCACCGACCGTTGCACGGGAGCGGATCTGCACATCACCGACGCGCACCGCAGCCTCGGCAAGGGCAGGGCAGTGGGTGATGACCAGGGGATGGGTGCTTAAGTTTGTTAATGTGACGAGTGCGCTTCGATTTCATGTAGTTCCACTACACCCTGGCCACCTCAACCAGATTGTCTGAAAAGCTCGGGGCATGTCCCATGTTTGCAAACTCCGCGGAGCTGATGATGTTAACCGTGCCCTTATTTAGCTGCCGCCAATAGCCCAGGGTCGCGACCACCACGCCCGCGTTTACATCGCTGGTGATTTGCGCCTCACCCTCGAAGCTCCCACGATCATTAAACACGCGGACTCTGTCGCGGTCGGCGATCCCGCGGGAAGTCGCGTCGTGTGCGTTGATCAATACGAACTGTTCGCCTTGTCCTTTGATTTTCTGCTCCATATTGGCGTAACAGGAATTTAGAAACCCATGACTTTTTGGCGAGACGATATTCAGCGGATATCGTTGCGCGAGTTCGGGATTGGTCGCCGGTGTCTCGCGCGAGGGCACGTAATCGGGCAACTCATCCAAGGGCTCACCGCCCTGCATCGCATCGTACATTTGCCGGAAGGGGCCAGCGACAAAGTTACCGTTCGCCGCGATGCTGGATTTGAATTCGAGTCTGCCCGAGGGGGTTGGAAAATTGCCGGTGCGATGCGGCACGCGGTCATCCGCGCCGCCGATGCTCAGATGGGCATAGCCATGCTGGCGCAAATGCGCCAAATCAAACCCACGGCAGGCCGGGCCCGCCCAATCGACGTAGTGTTCCAAACACTCCGAATCCGACCATTTGAATTGTTCCTCGGTATAGCCCATCAACGCCGCGAGGCGCCGAAAGATTTCGTAATTGGAAAGCGCTTCGCCCGGTGGCTCCACGCATTTCTCATTGTAGGTAAGGTAATTGTGTCCCCACGAAAGAATGATGTCCTCCATCTCCGCGCCCATCGCGGCGGGCAGCACGATGTCGGCATAGCTCGCGGTATCGGACAGGAAATGATCGGCCACTACCAGAAACAGATCTTCACGCAACAGCCCTTGTACGATCTTGTCGCACTCTGGCGCTTGAGTAACCGGATTGGAATTCCAGCACATGAGTGCCTTGATCGGCGGCGTCATCGCAATTTCATTGGTGAGGTGACGCCCAATTTGCAGATTATTGATGACGCGGGTTCCCTCTGGAATCCATTCCGGCCGACAGATCACGTCGAATCGATACGGATGCTCCCATACCGGCATCGCCAAAATCCCACCGCC
Source organism: Gammaproteobacteria bacterium (assembly GCA_009692265.1). Lineage (GTDB taxonomy): Bacteria > Pseudomonadota > Gammaproteobacteria > CAIKBL01. The sequence continues at coordinate 26,288 of SHZM01000003.1, read as the reverse complement.
GAGTTCGCGCCAGGCACCGGTTAGTCCGGGTAGGCAGCAGACAGCGCGAATCGTCTGTCCCCCGCCATGATGACGCTCAAGCGCCACTCCAATGCGGATTGCGGCGGTTTTAGCGCGCGCATACTCGCGCGCAAGGCGGCGGATGTCGGTCGCCGCGATCCCGGTAATTTTCTCGGCCCATTCGGGAGTGCGGGTCTTCGCGCGCGCGGCAAGGTCCGCGTAACCCAAGGCGTACTGCGCGACGTAGTCATGATCGACCAAGTCTTCTTCGATGATGGTATGAATCATCGCCATCGCGAGCGCACCGTCGGTGCCGGGTTTTGGAGCGAGATGCCAATCCGCTTCCTTGGCCGTTTTTGAAGCATAAGCGTCGATCACCACGACTTTGGCACCATGCTTTTGTGCTTCCTTAACGATATGCCAGTGATGCAAATTGGTACTGACGCTATTGCAGGCCCAAATGACGATGAACTTCGAATGTTTGAAACTTTCCGGATCCATCCCGCCACTTGGTCCATAAGTCATCAGCCACGCGGTGGCCGAACCTTCGCCGCAGAATGTTCGTTCGGTGACGGTTGCCCCCATGCGGTTAAAAAAGGAATCTCCGCCATTGAGACCATGCACCAAGCCCTGGTGACCGAGATAACTATACGGCGCGATCGCTTGCGGGCCGTGTTCGGCGATGATCGCTTGCCAGCGCGAAGTAATTTCGGTCAGCGCCTCATCCCAACTGATGCGCTTGAACTGCTTACTGCCTTTAGGCCCGGTGCGACGTAGTGGGTACAACAGCCGGTCTGGATGATAGTGACGCTTTTCATAATCCTTGAGCTTTACGCACAAGCCGCCGCGAGTCATGGGGTGGTTCGCGTTACCTTTTACCCCAACGAGTTTGCCATTCTCGACCTCGAATACCATTGAGCAGGTATCCGGGCAATCGTGAGGGCAGCCGCCGTGATGGGTCGTCTTCGTTACTGTTGCCAACGGGGGCTCCTATGCAGCGCATGCCTTGCGGGCGACGAGGGATAGAGTGGGTTCGAGAATAGCTGAGTGGACCGATAATGGCTATCGAGACCTCAGTTTTGGAAGATCAGACGATCACCGGCTGACTAAGGCGGGCGCCTAGCCAGTACCGCCGTCAGCGGACTCTTAACCGCCAGGCCGCCACGCTTAATGACATGGGTATAGATCTGCGTGGTACGCACATCGCGGTGCCCGAGTTGCTCTTGTACCGTGCGTATATCCGCGCCTCGTTCGAGTAGGTGTGTGGTAAAGGAATGTCGCAGGGTATGGCAACTTGCCGGGCGGATTGATGCTGGCCGATAACACGGCCCGCCGCACAGCCCGCTGTACTCGCTGCTCATCAAGATGATGACGGCGCTTACCGCCACCGCGCGGGTCATACGACACTTCATCGGCCGGGAAAACGTACTGCCAACCCCATTCGGTCGGCGCGCTAGGATATTTGCGCGCAAGCGCATTGGGCAAAAAGACCTCGCCGGCACCCTCCGCGATATCCCGCTCAAACAAGGTTAGCCGCTCGGCCAGATGGCGCTCCAGCGGCAGCAGCAATTCATCGGGCAACGTGGTTACACGATCACGGCCGCCTTTACCGTCACGTACAAGGATCGCGCGATGCGTAAAATCCAAATCCTTGACCCGCAACCGTACGCTTTCGAGCAGCCGCAAGCCGGAGCCATATTGCAGACAAGCCACGAGCCAAATTCGCGGAGGAAGATGCAACAGCACAAGCGCGACTTCGTCCACGGTTAACACGACTGGTAGTCGCTCGCGTTGTTTGGCGCGAGCAATCCCGCCAAGCTCACCCAGCGGGCGGTCCAGGACCGCGCTGTACAAAAAGGCAATAGCATTTAGCGCCTGGTTCTGCGTCGCCGGTGCTACGTTGGCCGCGGTGGCCAGATGACTTAGAAAAGCCGCGACCTCGATTTCACCCATCGACTCAGGGTGCCGACGCTCATGAAACAAGATGAACCGACGTACCCAGTACAGATAGGCCTGCTCGGTACGGATGCTGTAATGGCGCACGCGGACAGCCGCGCGCACGCGCTCAAGATAAAGAGGATGAAGAAGTCACGTCCTTGTGCCTCCAGAGATGTCCGGTGCGAATTACCGGAACAGGAGGTCGATAAGCAATGGGGCCAGCCGCGCTTAAACACGGTCTGTCAGATCGGCGTCATCCTGAGGCATTTCACCAAACCCTTCGAAGTCGCCACCTAGCGATAGAAGGTCTCTCATGATAGAAATCGCTGAAAAGCACGGGCATTTTCCCGAATTACCGAAATCGACAAAGCGAAACCCAAAATGCACCACGCACAAACACGTCAAAACGACGTAAAGCTCTACGTCAATATGACGTTCACTTAGCTGTTAGCGGCAATGAGAAGCGCTGTTCTTGGATTCATGTTTACTATCCCTCTGTTCTGTGCGGCAGCTGAATCCCCCGCATCCTTCGAGGAACTCGTGGTCGACCTATTGGTAAAAATGGGCTACGGCGGCTCTCGACGGGAGGCGGGCCAAGCCATTGGCCGGTCCGGCGACGAAGGAATCGATGGAATAATCAAAGAAGACCGTCTCGGCCTAGATATCATCTATATCCAAGCCAAGCGCTGGACCGGGGTCGTGGGCCGCCCAGAGATCCAGAAATTTGCCGGTGTACTGCAGGGTCAGCGAGCGAGGAAAGGGATATTCATAACCACTTCGTCGTTCACCAAAGACGCCTACGATTACGTAAATGCCATTGAAACGAAAATCATTTTGATCGATGGAACGGCACTTACCGAATAACATGATCGATAACAACGTGGGCGTCACGACAGAAGCCACGTTCGAGGTTAAGCGAATAGATGGCGACTATTTCTTGGAGGATTGATGGCTAACCAGCCAATGGAGCGGGCGCCTTCGTGCCGCGCACTTCGGCGCCGCTCATCGGCGCGTTAGAACGCGCGAAACTCCTTCGGACATCCATGCTCGGTACGCAACTCAGAATCATTGCGGCATGGGCATTTGGCGAAAGATACGGGCACTTAGAATCGCCTAAGCTTATTCGACTGGAAGAGATCTGTTGTCATTTCAGTTCAGGGTGAAAACTAGAAGGAGTCTCGCGTATGAATCGGACAGTAAATGCTGGAATCGCGAAGCATGTAGGTTCGTACAGCGATGCGATAGAAATGATAACCCCCACAAGAATCCTCTACGTGTCTGGTACGCCGGGCATTGATAGCGATACCGGCGATCTACCTGCAGGGTTTGCCGAGCAGGCCGAACTAGCCTGGCAGAACATTATTAAAATTCTCGCGGCAGCGGAGATGAGCGTTGCGGATATCGTAAAGCTCACGCAGCACTTAATCCGGCGAGAAGACATTGCGGGATATCGCGACATACGCAGCCGCTATCTCGGGAGCCATTCGCCTGCATCCATGCTGACATTTTTGCCAAGCTTGGTATGGCCGAACATGCTTATCGAGCTAGAAGTCACCGCTGCCAAATGAGAGCAATAAAGCGCCCTCTAACCAGCCAATCGAGCCGACGCGGTGAAAGATCGGCGTCGAAGGTTTAGCGGAGTGGCCCGCGCGGCTCATCGGCGGCGTTGGGGGGCGTTAGGCGGCAATTGTTGCGTGACGCGCAACACGAGTCTATATTTGCTCTGTGATTCGAACGATTCGCCATAAGGGACTACTTCGATTTTATGAATCCGGGAAAACGTCAGGGATTCAAGCCACCCACGCGAAGCGAATTCGGATACTTCTAGCTGCTTTAGATACTGCCTTAACGATTCAAGACATGGATGTTCCAGGTTTCAAACTTCATCCATTAAAAGGAAGTTCTAAGGGCCAATGGGCAATTTCAGTAAGCGGCAACTGGCGACTAACCTTTGAGTTCCGAGATGGAGACATCCATCTCCTCGACTACGAGGACTACCACTAATGAGTATGCATAACCCGCCGCATCCAGGTGAGTTCATCCGAGATGTTTATCTTGATCCGTACGAACTGAGCATTCGAAGTTTAGCGGAAAGTCTGGGTGTATCTGCTTCTACGCTGGCCCGTATCATTAATGAGCAGAGCGGCATTAGCCCCGAAATGGCACTTCGGTTATCGAAAGCGATTGGTCGGTCCCCCGAGAGTTGGCTCGCCATGCAGCACAACTATGATTTGTGGAAAGCGAAGCAGTCAACGGACCTCACCGGGGTCACGTCGATTGAGTTTGCCGCCTAACCAGCCAATGGAGCCGACGCGGTGCCGTATTGGAGTCGAGATTTTAGTGCGGTGGTCCACGCGGCTTATCGGCGGCGTTGAGGCTGTAGAAAAACCGGGAGTCAATAATTGGCATGCCGGCAGTGAAAAAAATCGACCGTATCAGAAGCCCTATACGCGACGATCGCCCTGTCGGAAGGGGTAGAGCGACCCCTGAACAGGGTGATACCTAATCGGGTAAGGGAGGGCTTTTACCCCCCTCTTGTTGACTGCGGCGGGCTGCGCTGGATCGGTCTTCAATATTGCGATGAAGCACGATTCCGCCGGCTTGATTAATGATGCGCTCATACATTTGCTTCGCAGGTAAATCGATCCCCCAATAATGTTGATGGGTCGTGGTATAGAATCGCCTTTGGACCCTCCTTGCTGGGCATGAATTGATGAACTCTCAATTTGCTAGGACACTCAGCTTGCTGATCAAGCCTGAAAGTCCCTGGAGGGGGGCCTCAATGAGTATCAAGCCAATGGAATCGGCGCAGTGACGGACCGGCGTTTCTATTTCACGCTTCGTGGCCTGCGCAGCTGACTGTGAGTGTTGGGCCGAAATCTGCGGAGTAATGCGTGTCGTTTAAAGATCGATGGAATCGCGACAAACTTACTCAGCAAGCCCGTAGGGGTTTCAGGGGATACCCTGTGGCTACTATAGCGTTTTATGGCCCAACGAATCAGCGTGCAAGTAAGGTCGTGGTGGGCATCGTACGCGCTGAAGGTGAAGCTCCGGATGTGCTAAACAAGTGGTATTCCGATACCGCCGATGTTCGAACCGATGAGACGATCAGTTCTGATATCAAGGAGTTTATAAAGTTGCATGCGGCAAAAAGCGTTGTCGTCACCGATGCGATCATGGGTTGCCCGCATCAGGAAGGGATCGATTATCCCGACGGTGAAAAGTGTCCTCAATGTCCATTCTGGGCAACTCGGGATCGTTTCACGGGCCAATTGTTGCATTGAGCATATTTCAGCGCAGGTCACAGAGCGAGAACTCCAGATCGTGTTCTAGCTACCTGGTATTGCGCGCAAGCGATTTCGGTGTAGTGTCGGACCTAGTACTTCTGCACGGAGATTTTGGTTTGTTCAGAGCCCGCCACGGGCCGCAATGCATGGCGCTGTCCCGCAGGCATAGAGAGCTCTGTCAAGGGACTGCAACGCCGCAGAGGTACTAGTCCCAATATTTGGGTGCAAACCGTAAAAAATTAATGAAGGAGCGACGTACATGGCGCAATCAAGGCTACGATTTGGAGCATTCATTCCTCCCCACACACCACCCGACGAGAATCCGATCCTGGCGCTTGAACACGACTTCGAGCTCGTGGAGTGGCTGGACAAGCTGAATTACGACGAAGCCTGGATTGGCGAGCATCACTCCGGCGGTTGGGAGATCACGGCGAGTCCGGAGTTGTTCATTGCGGCGGCGGCACAGCGGACCCGGAGCATTAGACTTGGGACAGGCGTTTCGTCGCTGCCCTATCATCACCCCTATATTCTTGCGGATCGGATTCGCCAACTCGATTACATGACGCGCGGTCGAGCGATGTTCGGGGTCGGGCCCGGCTCGCTGCCTTCGGACGCTTTTATGCAGGGGATACCGACTCCGCGCGTGCGTGATCGCATGGAAGAAGCCATCGATCCGTTAGTACGTCTGCTCAATGGCGAGACCGTAACAGCCAAGACCGATTGGTTTGAACTCAACAATGCCTCACTCCAATTCCTGCCGTACAACCCAGCGGGAGTCGAAATGGCTGTCGCGAATCAGGTTTCGCCGACAGGCGCGCGCGCGGCAGGCAAGTTTGGTTTGGGTCTGTTGTCGATCGGTGCGACTTCGGCCGGGGCCTTCAACGCATTGGCAGCGAATTGGGCGATTGCAGAGGAAACCGCACGCGAATATGGCAAATTGATCGATCGTGCTAGCTGGCGCCTAGTAGGCCCGGTGCATGTCGCCGAAACTCGCGAGAAGGCGCGCGCTAACGTCCAGTACGGCTTGACGCGTTGGATCGACTACATGTCTAAGGTCGCGGCACTGCCGTTGGGGACGCCGCCGGGAGTAGATCCCGTCGACTACATGATCGAAACGGGATTCGCCGTCATCGGAACTCCCGATGATTACGTGGCGCAGGTTGAACGCCTGACTGCACAGGCTGGAGGCTTCGGCTGCTTCCTGCACCTGGATAATCATTGGGCCGATTGGGCCGAGACCAAGCGTTCGTATGAACTCATCGCGCGTTTTGCGATCCCAAAAATCAACAAGCTCAATGTGAATCGCTTCGCGTCGGAAGATTGGTTGCGGGACAACAACACGGTGTTTCGCGGCGAGTTGACCGCGGCCGTGGGAGCCAAGATCGCTGAACACGCCGCGGCGAAAGGAGTCGATAAGCTGTCGCCGGATTATTTGAAGCTCTTCAACGCTACCAAGAAGGCAGGTTAGAAATCTGTAGGCTCGGTGCCGGAGCTTTGTTGATCACCAAAGCTCCAGCACTGAAGCAACTCACTCGGAGGGTGGGTCGAAAACTCGGATTATTTCGGCGTCGACCAACCAATCCGGATTGCTTAGTTTGGTGTGAACCTTTAACCGATTTTGCCCTGGTTTCAGTGAGATCTCTTCCGACATGTTGCCGCGAGGCGCCAGCAAAGTTTCGATCACGAGGCTGTTACCGCGCCAGTACACCATGCTCTTGCCGAGTTCGTCGGCGACGAATTCGTCGCCCTTGGCGGTGTATACCGGCCCACCATGGCGCGGCGAAATATTGCGGCTTAAGCCGTCGCTGTACTTGAATACGTAACCGGTGTCGCTCGGGGTGATCGTCAGATCCTCGGTATTCAAAACTCTCGCGAGATCCCCTATGTCAGCCTCGGCCCGCATTCCTCGGCGGATATTTGCGATTTCCAGTTCTTGGAACACCTGTTTTTGGCGCGATTGGCCAGCCCGCGCGCGTTCCTCGGCGGTCGGGGAAATTGGCGTGGCCCGGACGACGTAAAGGCCTTCCAGTTGCTCGTGCGGATCGTCGCTATCATCTTCGTTTACGAGCCAATGGCCCTCGATCGCCGCAACTGCGAAAGTTGCAGGAGGATAAACACCTACGCTGGTGAACAGGACTAGTAGCAAAGCAATGAAAGGCGTCATGGACGTTAGTTTCCTAATCGAGGCTGGAGCCCGTAGTGTACCCAGACTGCGCGGCCTTTTTCATGTAGTGCCACAGCCTTAGTGCGTTGCGAAAGCCGAGCAACCAAGCGGCCGCCGGAATTGAGTACACTGCCGAATACTTCATCAGACCTGAGACCTATGAAAATAGTGCCCCCCGAGATCGCCATCCAGGCCATCCCTGATAACAGTAATGTGATCATGCCGGGTGGCTGCGCCGAGCCGGTGAATGTGTTCGAGGCGTTTGCGGCGAATGTTGAGCGCTTCAATGCGTTGACGGTGTATTCCGGTTTCGGCTTTGGTCGGTATGCCTACCTGAAGCGGGGGCTCGGCGCGCATTTCCGCTATGTGACCTGGCAGGCGTCTGGCACCTTGCGCGAATTGTTCAAGGAGAATGATCGGCGGAAGGTCGGTTTCGCGCCGATCCGGCTGGCAGATCTCAACAGAATTGTTTCCCGGGAAGGTCCGATCAAGCCACACGTGGTTGTGGTGCAGACCTCTATTCCTCAGTCCGATGGCACCGTGAGTCTCGGTGGGTCGGTGGGGGCGATGCTGGATTTCGTCACCGAGGCCGATTTGGTGATCGCCGAATTCAACATGAATGTACCAGTGACTGGTGGTGAATCTCGATTCTCAATCGACCGGATTCATTATGCGACCGAGAGTGCAACGCCGCTGGCCACGTATTCCACGCCGCCAGCCAAGCCGCGCGACGAGCAAATTGTCCAGCACGTGATGGACCTGGTGCCCGATAACGCGTGGGTTCAACTCGGACTCGGTGCGGTCCCGGATCGAGTCCTGAATCGATTAGCGGATAAGCGTAACGTTAACCTTTTCTCGGGCTTACTTACCGGTGGGTTGCTGACCTACCTGGATCGCGCGCGTCATTCACCGCAGGTGACTGCGGGTGAACTTGCGGGTGACAAGGCGTTCTATGAATTCTGTCATCAGGAGACACGGATCAAGATGGCACCGCTGCGGGTCACCCACGAAGTCGCAACCCTCGCTGCCCTGCCGCGTTTTGTTTCCATCAACTCGGCGGTAGAAATTGATCTTCAAGGTCAAAGCAACGGCGAGACCCTGGGTGCGCTCCAAATCAGTGGGGTCGGTGGCAGCATGGACTACGTGGAAGCAGCCGCGCAGAGCCGAGGCGGTATCTCGATCATTGCACTGCCTTCGACCACCGATGATGGCAAACACTCCAAGATCGTGCCCCGCCTCGCTGCCGGTGCACCGGTAACCACCCCGCGCTTCGCGGTCGATTGCATTATCACCGAATACGGCGTTGCGCACCTTAAAGGCCGAGATCTGTGGGCGCGCGCGGAAGCCTTAATCGCGATCGCGCATCCTGATTTTCGTGATGGGCTGGCGAATTCGTTGTGAGCACCCTTCTCGAAGACAGAGCACGATGAAGCCGTTGGCGCGTGATGTGCTTGAGGCAGTGCTCGATACGATGCCTGTCGCGCGACTTGCGTTGCGCGATCTTGATGATGCGCCGGAAGCGCTGCCAATCGTGTTCGCGCGAGTCGATGCGAGTCTGTGGTCTCCAATCGATGGCAAACCGAAAGGCCCGGCTGGTCAGCTTGGACGGTTAGCGCGCCTAGAGCGTGCGCCTGAAGCGATGCTGCTGCTCGATCATTACGCTGATGAGTGGCTCGACTTATGGTGGATACGCTTGAAGGCGACTACAGAAATCATTCCAGGTAAACACCCGGACTGGTTGCCCGCGGTCAACGCACTTGCCACTAAATATCCGCAGTACCAAACGACCGCTATGTTCAAAGAAGCTCCAACGATGCTGCGCTTCACCTGGCGCGCGATGAGTTGGTGGGCTGCGGATGGCAGTCGGGGCGTCGAGCGATGGTTGCATGAGAACCTCCCTACCTAACCACGATTCGTCGCATTTCTGAGCTATGCTTAAGCTCAGTACGACTAGTTGTCAGCCTGATGAAATTGAACCCCGCAGCCGCGACTCTACTGAGCCCTGAACAGCTCGCGCGAGTGCGTGCGCGCTCAGACCTATGGGGACTTGGGTTGGTTGCTCACGCGTGGCTGGTGATCAGTGGCAGCATGGCACTCGTGGCGTATGCGCCGAACCTTGTGACTTATATTTTCGCGGTCATGCTGATCGGCAGTCGTCAGCTCGGGATCTTGATCCTGATGCACGATGGTGCACACGGTACTCTCGCGAGAACTCCCAAGCTCAACCACTTCCTCAGCCAGTGGGGATGCGCGTACCTGATGCTAGCCGAGACTGCGGCGTACCGACGCTATCACCTGGAGCACCACGCGCGCACTATGCAGGACGATGATCCCGATCTCGTGTTAATTGGCCACTACCCCATAGCGCGCGCCAGCTTGCGCCGAAAATTGCTGCGCGATTTACTGGGCCGCACGGGCTATGCCCAGCGTCGCGACCAACTGCGTTCAGCGCTTGGGCCGCGCGATCTGGGGTGGCCGGTTCGCGTCCAGAATCTGCGCCGAAAACTAGGCCCACAGCTCGCTTTTAATCTCGGTCTATTCGGTGTGCTCAGCGCGAGTGGGCATTGGGCGTACTACTTCACCCTGTGGATCCTGCCCGCCCTTACGTGGCAGCAAATGGTGCTGCGGATCCGCAATATTGCCGAACACGCTGCGATCCCGGACCGCAACGATCCGTTTAAAAATGCGCGAACGACAATTGCCAGTGTCGTCGAGCGCATGCTGATAGCACCCTACTGGGTGAACTATCACCTGGAGCATCATTTATTAATGTGGGTGCCGTGCTACCGATTACCGTTGCTTCGCCAATATTTAGTTGAGAACGGCCACAGACCCCACATGGCGACATCTGTCGGCTACTGGGCGGTTTTGCGCGAAGTAACCTACCCCGATCGCGAAGCGCGTGATCGCGGTAGTCCGCGTGAGAGCCGTGCGGTGGGTACGTTCGGTGAAGGCTTCAGCGCGTAGTACGAACGTCCCGGCCAGGTTTGCGACTTTAGCGATAGAGCGATAAACGATCCAGACGCTGCTCAATGCTCGCGATGACTTTTTGGTAGGCAGCGCTGTCGCGAGTGCTATAGCGACGCTTGAAATCGGCCGCCTGTAATCCTTCGGCTAAATCTTTGCTTGGTGGAAAAAGTTCAGCTTCCCGCGTGAGTCTGGCGATCGCCTGCTGCAGTTCGCGCGGCGAGTTCGTGGCCTTCCCGGCGAGACGCACTCCAGCGCGGTCAGCGACGAGATCGACGAAACTGAATCCACTACCACCGTCCGAATCCTGGACTTCTTTGTAGACGCCGATGACGTCGGCGACCACGCTATCGGTCGCGCCCGCGAGGGCCGCCGACACCAGGAAGTGTTTTGGCAAATCGTCGCGGCCTTGCAGAGTAAGGTGCACTGTGCGCCGTGGGGGTGGGGTAGCGTATGCGAGTTCATCGCCGAGTAAATGATTCCACGCCTGCGGCTGTCCGACTGCGGTCAAAGCCAATGCCAGAAATGCGGCGCGATTCTCGGCCGTGGCGCTCGGAAGATCGCTCGACCTTGAAGCGGCAAACTGGAGTGCTGGCTTGAGCACATCGAGTAACGAGATCGAGGTTTTCGATTGCGCCCCCAGCGTTTGATGGATCTGGCGCCGGTAGGCGACGAGGCGCTCGCGGTCCGCTGCCGGCAACAGCAGATCGCGACCGTGCTCACCGAGTCGGCTGGCCAGCGCACCATCCCATCTAAAAGACAACGCGGCTGAGCTGGTGGTCAAGGTCAATTTCTCGATGGCGCGCAGGGCCGCGATGACATCGCGGTATTGCTCGCGTTGTTGTGCGGCTTCGTTGAGCAGGGCTAGCACTTTGTTGGTGCACCAGTCGGGGATAGACGCGCGTCCTAACCGAAGCTGTGCGACGCCGATCCCGGATTTCGACGGGACAATCGTAAACGAAAAATTGAAGAAGCTGCCGAGTGGATTCGCGGGAAGTTCAAAACTCGCCTGGAAGTTGGCACCGCCCGGTTCGAAGTCGATTTGGGTATGCAACTTCCTCGTTAATTCGGGACGCGCCAATAGATGACTGAGCGCAATGTTGAGATCTCCTTCTTTTAACGTCACTGTTTTCAATTGGCCTTGTCGCAAGCGTCGTGGATCCACCTCGCGCAGCAAGCGTTCCGCCCGCCCAATGCTCGCAACCGATGGGGCTGGCGCGGCCGTCACCCAGGCTTGCTTTTCAATTAACAGCAACACGCTCCACACCGGGCTCAACAGCAGTCCCAGCCCGAGGATCAAGAAACAGAGTCGCCACAGGAATCGGAACATCGGGACCTCTTATTCGACAAGCACTTCTAGGGAATTGAAGCATGGCTAGGGTAGAGCGTCGAGCTTGATGGCTTGCACGCGTGCGATTCCCTGCATTATCGGCCAAACTGCGCTGACCATTCTTCAATTGATATGAGAGCTTTTACCGATGGGCGTAGCGAAACGAGTCCTCGTCTTCCAGCATGTCGCGGTCGAACATCCCGGTGTCTTCCGACAATTCCTTGCGGAAGATGGTCACGAAATCGTGGTGGTTGAACTTGATGCAGGGGAGAAAATTCCGTCGCTGGACGGCTTTGACGCGCTTTGGGTGATGGGCGGCGCGATGGATGTGTGGCAGGAAGCCGAGCACCCTTGGTTGACGCTCGAAAAAGCAGCGATCCGTGAGGCGGTTATCGCGCGACAGCTTCCGTATCTTGGGTTTTGCCTCGGCCATCAATTGCTCGCTGACGTGCTCGGCGGAGAAGTGCGCCTCGCTGCCGAGAGCGAGGTCGGGATAATGGAAGTGGAGTGCACGGCGGCAGGTCAGACCGATCCCTTCCTCGCCGGCATCCCGGCTAGTTTAGACGTGTTGCAGTGGCATGGTGCCGAAGTCGCGAGGCCCCCGCCTGGGTCGTCGATCCTGGCGCGCTCGGCACGCTGCGAGAATCAGGCAATGCGCGTGGGTTCTCGTGCGTTTTCAATCCAATTCCATGTCGAGATCACCTTAAGCACCGTGACCGAATGGAACGCCATACCCGAATACAACGCGGCACTTATTCGAATTTTAGGTGCTGACGGTGCACAACACTTAGTCCGCAAAGCCGAGCTTTGCATGCCGACGTTCAACGGTCATGCCCGCCAGCTGTATGCCAATTGGAAGGCAGTTACAGGGTTCGGGTAGTGCGGCGGGTCGAACCGCGGAGCATTGCCCCAGTGATCACGAGCGCTTGCCAGCCGAGTTGCATATTCTTAATAATAGTTGCATCCAGGTGATCGCAGGATATCGCGGCCCACATGTCTTGGCGGCTCTTAAAATACGCATTAAATCGCGATCACGCCGAGCCGCGCTGGTTTAACACACCGACCTCGCCGAAAGAATCCTACGACGTGGTCATCATCGGCGCTGGTGGGCATGGGCTGGCGTGTGCCTACTATTTAGCGAAGACCCACGGGATTACTCGGATTGCGGTACTGGACAAGGGGTATCTCGGTGGGGGTAACACCGGGCGCAACACAACGATTGTTCGATCCAACTACTTAACCCCGGAAGGTGTGCGGTTTTACGACCGCGGCGTGCGCTTGTTCGAAGGGCTTGCGAGCGAGCTAGACATCAACCTTTTCTATAGCACGCGCGGGCATTTCACGTTGGCGCATAACGAGTCGACCTTGCGTACGGCGCGCTGGCGGGCCGAGGTCAACAAGCATCACGGCATCGACAGCCAATTGGTCGGACCCGACGAAGTTAAGCGCGCGTGTCCGCAGATTGACCTCAACTGCGGCGGGCAACACGCGATTGTCGGCGCGCTCTACCATGCGCCCGGTGCAATCGTGCGCCACGATGCCGTGGCCTGGGGCTATGCCCGCGCGGCGTCACAAATGGGAGTGGAAATCTTTCAGCACACCGAAGTCACCGGGATCGAAATGGCGAACGATCGTGTTTGCGGTGTGCGCACGAACCGCGGTCTGATCAAAACCGACAAAGTACTCTCTGCCGTCGCGGGTGCCACACCGACCACGCTCAAGATGGTGGGGTTAAAGAGCCCAGTCGACATTGTGCCGTTGCAAGCCTGCGTCACCGAGCCGATGAAGCCCTGGCTCGATCCGATCATCGTGTCGGGGAGCCTGCACGTCTACGTGAGTCAGTCCGCGCGTGGTGAACTGGTGATGGGTGCGGCGGTCGATCCCGCTGAACTCCACTCGACCCGCTCATCGTTTGAGTTTGTCAGTTCGCTCGCCGACCAAATGCTCGATCTCTTTCCGTTTCTGGCCGGGGTCAAAATTAGCCGGCAATGGGCCGGAATGGCCGACATGACCCCGGACTTCGCACCCGTGATGGGCAAGACCGCGATCGCCGGCTTTTATCTCGATGCTGGTTGGGGTACCTGGGGCTTCAAAGCCACCCCAGTGTGCGGCGAGACGATGGCGTTCACTCTCGCGCACGACACCAACCATCGTCTAATCGAAGCGTTCGGGATGGAGCGATTCGAGCGTATGACAATGTTGGGCGAGAAGGGCGCGGCGGCGGTGGGGCATTGAAAAATGACGATAATGTCGTGATCCAGAGAAGCGCAGTTCCATGAAACAATTTCGCTGCCCCATTCTAGGTCTCCGCCCCGCGCAAGAATTTATTTGCGCAGGTTCGGCAATAGAGGGACTGTTACAAGCGGATTCAGCGGCCGCTCGTAGCGGTGTTTATTTCGGCGACGCGACGGCGCGGGTTAAGCGCGAGTGGTGGTATCACCGACCTTCGCAGCTGTGGTTTCTAATTGAGCGCGATACCGCGAGCGACGAAGTCATGGCAATAGAACTTGCGCAACCGGTGGAAGATGCACATGGCGCATAGAGTTCCGCCCCAGCCGCATGAATGGATCACGCGCGATCGAAAAGTTCGGTTTTCGTTCGAGGGCGAGCCGGTTGCGGCGTACCCGGGCGATACCATTACCAGCGCGTTGCTCGCGAGTGATCACACCTTGTTGGGCCGCAGTTTCAAATATCATCGGCCACGCGGGATCTTGTCGGCCGCCAATCACGATTCGAACGTGTTACTGCAAACGGCCACCCGTACGAATGTCCGTGCGGACGTCGAAATGCCACTCGATGGTGAAGCGTATACAGCCGTGAATACCCATGGCGGACTTAAACGTGATTGGGGCCAACTACTCGAAGCACTTTCGCCGGTCTTACCGGTCGGGTTCTATTACAAAGCGTTCTTCCGCCCGCGCTGGCTGTTTCCGCTATGGGAACGGCTGATTCGACGCGCCAGCGGGCTTGGGTGGGTGAGTACAGATTTCCCCCCGACTCGCCAAGCCACCCACAGGGTCTACGTCGACTGTCTGGTGATCGGTGGAGGTGCGGCAGGCCTCGCCGCCGCGAGCGCTTTGCTCGATCATGGCCTGACGGTGATCGTGATCGACGAAAACGCGCGCCTCGGCGGACGCCTGCATTACTCACGAAGCGAAGCGGAGGCGAGTCGGGATTGGTTAGCGACAACCCTGTCTCGACTTGAGTCGGCTGCCGAAGCCGAACTCTGGACTCAGAGCGTTGCGGTTGGTTGGTACAGCGATCACGAAGTGCCGGTAGTGCGTGCAGACGGAATTCACCTTGTCACCGCACGTGCGATCATTGTCGCGACAGGGGTTATCGAAACGCCGGCGGTGTTTCGCAACAACGATCTGCCAGGAGTGATGCTGGCGAGCGCAGCGCAGCGGTTGGTTCGCCGCTATGGCGTCGCGCCGTTCGAAGATGGGATCGTGCTTGCAGGCAATGCCTCGGCATACGAGGCGGCAATCGATCTCAAGCGCGATGGTCTTCGGATCACAACGATTCTTGACTTAGACCTGCCGACCACGCGCGGCGATCGAGCCGTTGAGGCAGAAGCCGAAGGTATTCGAGTTGTCGGACCGATTAAGCACCTTGAAGCACGCGGTAGTCGTGGCCAATTGTCGAGTGTTACTTATAACGTCAATGGCAGCGCGCACGAACTCGCCTGCGATGGCTTGTTGATGAGTGTCGGGTGGGCTCCCGCAGGCCAGCTATTGCATCAGGCACGTGTGCGCTTCACCTACGATCCTCAACTCGAGCAAGTGTTACCGAGCGAATTCCCGGCTGGGATCGCGGCCGCGGGTCGGGTGAACGGACGCTTTGGCCTCGCCGCGCGGATCGCCGATGGCGAAGCGGCGGGCGCGAAGATCCTCCTTTACTTTAAACAAGTCGCCACCGTCGTTGCGCCGCCGGTGGCGAGCATCCCGCAATCACATTCGCGGCCGTGGTTCCCGCATCCCAAAGGCAAGAATTTCGTCGACTTCGACGAGGATATTCAGCTCCACGATTTCAGCGTTGCCTATCGTGAGGGCTTCGATAACGTTGAGTTAATGAAGCGCTACACCACCAATGGGATGGGACCGAGTCAGGGTAAACACTCCAATCTTAATGCGGCTCGGATCCTTGCCGAGCTGCAGGGCAGAAGCTTGGCTGAGGTCGGTTCGACTACCGCGCGCCCGTTCTATCATCCGGTGACCATGGGCGCGCTCGCTGGACGCCGGTTGCGACCACGCTGGGACAGCGCGTTGAATGGCGAACACACGCGTGCGGGTGCCGAGTGGATGGACGCCGGCCTGTGGTGCCGCCCGAAATTCTATCGTGGCGGGTCCGACGCCGAGTCTCGACTCGCCGAATATCGCGCGGTGCGCGAGCGGCTTGGCATTATCGACGTATCGACTTTGGGCAAGTTCGAAGTGATCGGACCCGATGCCGGTCAGTTGCTGGCGCTGTGTTACACCTCGGCGGTCGACAAGGCCGCCATCGGGATGACCCGCTACGTGTTGATGTGCGATCAGCGCGGGATCATCGTCGATGACGGGGTCGCAGCCCGAATCGGCGAGCAGCGGTTCTATGTCACCGCGGGATCGAGTCACGCGCAGGCGACTTATCGAACCTTGACCCAGGTTGCCGCACTGTGCCGTTTAAACGTCGAAGTCGTGGATATAACCCGACAGCTCGCCGCGATAAACATCGCGGGACCGCGGGTGCGTGGGCTGCTAGGAGCCGTGACTTCACAAAATCTCAGCGATACGAGTTTCCCGTTCCTCGGGGTTCGCGATGCGGAGCTCTGCGGCGTGCCGGTGCGCATGATGCGGGTCGGCTTCGTCGGAGAAGTCGGTTACGAAATTCATTTACCGTACACTCAGGCAGTACACGTGTGGCGGTCATTGATGGCGCTGGGCGCGGCCGACGCGATCCTCCCGTTCGGCGTCGAGACCCAACGCCAATTGCGACTGGAGAAAGGACACCTGATCGTCGCGCAGGACACCGACGGCGTGACCCATCCCTTTGAAACGCCGCTGGCGGGTCTCGTGAATTTCAAGAAGCCGCACTTTCTCGGCAGGGCCGCGTTGGAAATGTTACGCGAAGCGCCAGCCCGTTCGGTGGTCGGCTTTGAAACCGACTACAGCGCTTTGGACTTACCGATCGAGGAGTGTCATCTCGTCGTTGATGGGTCGTCGATTCTTGGCCGCGTGACGAGTGTTGGTTACAGCCCGAGCCTCGGCAGAACCATTGGGTTGGCGGTGGTCACGCATGATTTCGCGATTGGCGCACAGCGAATAGCAATTCGATTGACTAATGGTGCCTTGGTTAACGCGCGAATTGTCCCAACCGCGTTCTACGATCCGGGAAACACCCGGCAGCAGGACGCGGCATGAAGGTCAGTCCGTTGCTTGATGCGTATTCACCCGCTGAGTTTGTGTACGGCGAGCGCGCGGGGATGCAGATTGCGTTGGCCCGATCCGCGCCAATTACCGCGCACGCTGGTCTAGCGGATCTGTCGGCATTGCGGAAATGGATGCTGTTTGGGAGCGGTGTTCCGACGTTGCTCTCGAAGAATTTCGCATTACCTGCGTTGTTCTCGCGCGCGGTCGGGGCGGGTAGCTGGGTCGCGCGAGTCGGCGCTGGCCGCTATCTTCTGAGCGAGGACACGCAGAGGGTGGGTGAAATCGAAGAACCCGCGATGCGCGACGTGACGGTGCTCACGCAGTCTTGGGTAGAGTTCGCAATTTTTGGTGCGATGACCACAGAAATCCTTAGTGAGCTGTGTACAACCAATCTCGCGCAGTACCCAATGAACGCGTGGATCCCAACCTTACTTGCCGACAGCGAAGTGGCGATCTATAGGTGCCCCGCCACACAGCATCACCGTGTTGTCTGCGCGCCCGCCGAAGGGCTTTATCTCTTTTCGACAATCGCCGGGCTCGCCAAGGAACTAGGCGGTGAACTCCTTGGCTTCGACGATTATTGCAAAACAAATGTTCTCTAAACCTTAGGGGAGAGTAACGATGAACTTGAAACAAGCGCAGAAGTTTCTCAAAGATTCCAATGTTCGCTATGTGCTGGCCCAATTTGTCGATATCCACGGGGTAGCGAAGACTAAATCGGTTCCAGTGTCGCATTTCGAGGATATTTTAACCGCGGGTGCAGGCTTCGCAGGCTTCGCCGTGTGGGGGATGGGAATGGGACCACACGACGCGGATTACATGGCGATCGGCGATCTGAGTACGCTGTCACTCGTACCCTGGCAGCCGGGTTATGCACGGATTGTGTGCGAGGGCACCGTCCGCGGCAAACCCTATCCCTTCGATACGCGCCGTGTGTTGAAAGACATGACCGCGAAGGCACTGGCGAAGGAATGGACCGTAAACATCGGCATCGAGCCCGAGTTCATGCTCCTGGTACGCCGCGCTGACGGCAGCGTAGGGCCAGCGGATGAGACCGATGTGCTCGAGAAACCCTGTTACGACTACAAGGGGTTATCGCGCAACCGCGATTTTCTTGAACGACTGGTAGCGTCCCTGCAAGCGGTGGGTTTCGATGTCTACCAGATCGATCACGAGGACGCGAACGGTCAGTTCGAAATTAACTATACCTATTCGGACGCGCTCACCGCGGCCGACCGCTACGTCCTGTTCCGGATGGCGGCGGGCGAAATTGCGCGCGACATGGGGATGATCTGTACCTTCATGCCGAAACCGTTTCGGCATCGCACGGGCAGTGGGACGCACATGCATCTTTCACTGTCGGGGCCGGGCCGGGCCAATCTCTTTCACGACGATAAAGATAAATTCGGGATGGGACTATCGAAACTCGGCTATCACTTCTTGGGTGGCTTGCTCAAACATGCGCGCGGCCTCTGCGCGTTGTTGGCACCGTCGGTGAATTCATACAAGCGCTTGGTCGTCGGCGAATCGCTGTCCGGCGCGACCTGGGCACCGGCCTACATTACGTTTGGCGATAACAACCGAACTTCCATGGTGCGTATTCCCTATGGCCGTCTGGAATGTCGGCTACCGGATCCGAGCTGCAACCCCTATCTCGCCGCAGCCGCGGTGATCGCGGCCGGGATGGATGGTGTGGCGAACAAGATCGATCCGGGTGCTCCGCAGAACATTAATCTTTACGAGCTAACACCCGCGGAGCTGAAGAAACGGGGTATTGGGCTGTTACCGCAAAACCTTGGCGAAGCACTGGCCGAATTAGAGGCGGATAAATTATTCGCCGATCAACTCGGGGCGGGCCTTATCGCGGAATTCATCAAGGTTAAGCGGATGGAATGGATCGAGTATTCCCGCCACGTCTCCGACTGGGAATTGACTCGCTACCTGGAGTTTTATTGAAAATTATCGGTGACCGATCGATGGACGAAGTACAGGTTTACTAGATGCCCGCCTGAACCGGGGCGACAGGAGAACACAGATGTGTGGAATCGTGGGTTTATATCTGAAGAACCCCTCGCTCAATCGCGAGCTAGGCGCATTGTTCGAACCGATGCTACTGGAAATGACCCAGCGCGGACCCGACAGCACCGGCTTTGCGTTGTACCGCGATCCGGTGGGCCCGATGCGGGTGAAAGTGGTCCTGCAAAACCCCGCGCTGAGTTTTGACTGGTCGACAGTCGCCGCGGATCTGACTCAACACTTCGGCTGTGACATCGACTTCCGAGTTCAGCATACGCATTGCTTGATCACCGTCTCCGCCACCGAAGCAGTAGTGCGCGAGTACGTGATGAGCGATACCGCGCCCTATGCCGTGGTGAGCATCGGTCATCATATTGAGATCTACAAGGAAGTTGGTTTGCCGAAGGACGTTGCCAGAGTTTTCGATCTGAAGTCGGTACAGGGCAGCCATGCCATTGGCCACACCCGCATGGCAACGGAAAGCGCGGTGACGACCGCGGGCTCGCATCCGTTTTCAACCGGCAGCGACCTATGTTTGGTGCATAACGGATCGTTATCGAACCACAATCGGTTACGCCGCAAGCTCGCGAAGGACGGCGCGGTGTTTCGGACGGAAAATGATTCCGAAGTGGCCGCGCAGTACCTGGATGTTCAGATTCGGCACGGACTGAGCCTGGAAGAGGCGCTTTATGGCGCGTTGAAAGACCTCGATGGCTTCTTCACGTTCACGATCGGCACCAGCGACGGTTTTGCGGTGTTGCGCGATCCGATCGCCTGCAAACCTGCGGTGATGGCCGAGTCCGTGGAGTGGGTTGCGATGGCGTCTGAGTATCGCGCGCTCGCGAGCCTTCCTGGGATCGAAAACGCGCGGGTGTGGGAGCCCGAGCCTGCGACCGTCTATGTCTGGGAAAAAGGCGGACAAGGTCGGCAGGCTACGACCACCTTGGCGCGGGCGAGCTGAGATGGCCGGCACCCAGAGTACCTCACCGGTGCGGACCGTCGACCTCAAGGTGGCGACGGTGCGCGAACTCAATCAGGCGCTGCACGAGCTCGCCGAGGATGGCGCTGAGACTGACTGGAAGATCCTGAACGCGGCGGGCAACCACGCGCTGGCGGTCGGGATCAACGCGCGCTGCAGGGTAGAGATCATGGGACATGTTGGCTACTACTGCGCGGGCATGAACAAGTACGCAACGTTGACCATCAACGGCAACGCCGCGACCGGACTTGCCGAGAACATGATGTCTGGGCTGGTGCGGCTGCGCGGTGACGCGAGCCAGTCCGCGGGTGCCACGGGGCGAGGCGGCCTGCTGGTGATTGAAGGTAACGCCGCGGCGCGCTGCGGTATTTCACTCAAGGGCTTGGACATTGTCGTTAAAGGATCGGTTGGCCATATGTCGGCCTTCATGGCGCAGCGCGGTCGAATGGTGATCTGCGGCGACGCCGGTAGCGCGCTCGGGGATTCGTTGTACGAAACGCAGCTATTCGTGAAAGGCAAAGTTGTCGATCTCGGTGCCGACTGCATCGAAAAAGAAATGCGCGCCGAACATGTTGAAGCAGTCGAAGCCCTGTTGGCGAAGGCCGGGATCAACGAACGCGCGCAGGCGTTTCGGCGCTACGGCTCCGCGCGCAAGCTGTATCACTTCAACATTGATCACGCGGATGCGTATTAGCGGTGATGTTTCCGATCTCTTGCGAAGGGCGACAAAGTTGTTGTCGCTAAGGAAAATTTTATGACCACGCGATATCCAGGCTTGATTGAATCGCATCTCTTTAGTCGCGATGTGATCGCCGAGATTCAACGCGCCGCAACCGAAGGGATCTACGACATCCGCGGCGGCGGCGCCAAGCGCTATGTCCCGCACTTCGACGATCTCGTGTTTTTAGGGGCATCAATGTCGCGCTATCCGCTGGAGGGGTATCGCGAGCGCTGCGATACCAATGTGGTGCTGGGGACGCGGTACGCCTCGCGGCCGATTGAACTCAAAATCCCGATCACGGTCGCCGGCATGAGTTTTGGCGCGTTGTCGGCACAGGCGAAAGAAGCGCTCGGGCGTGGGGCGAGCGCGGTGGGTACGAGCACCACCACCGGCGATGGCGGGATGACGGCGGAAGAGCGTGAGTCGTCGAAGACGCTTGTCTATCAAGTCCTGCCCTCACGCTACGGCATGAACCCCGATGATCTGCGCCGCGCTGACGCGATAGAAGTCGTCCTCGGCCAGGGTGCGAAGCCCGGTGGCGGCGGCATGTTGTTAGGACAGAAGATCAGTCCGCGGGTGGCCGCGATGCGTGATCTGCCGCCGAATATAGATCAACGCAGTGCGTGTCGACATCCCGATTGGACCGGACCCGATGATCTCGAAATCAAACTCCGTGAGTTGCGCGAGATCACCGATTGGGAAAAGCCGATCTATATTAAGGTCGGCGCTAGCCGCACGTACTACGACACCACGCTGGCCGTCAAAGCCGGCGCGGATGTTATCGTCGTTGATGGCATGCAGGGCGGTACCGCGGCAACCCAGAATGTGTTTATCGAACATGTCGGTATCCCCACCCTGGCAGCTCTGCGACAGGCAGTCGAAGCGCTCACGGAACTTGATATGCATCGTAAGGTGCAGCTCATCGTCTCCGGCGGGATCCGCACCGGCGCCGATGTCGCTAAAGCGTTGGCAATGGGTGCGGATGCGGTCTCGATTGGGATCGCGGCGCTAATCGCGCTCGGCGACAACAGCCCAGGTTTGGACGATGAGTACCAAAAAATCGGCACTCGCGCAGGCTTCTACGACGATTGGCAGGCTGGGCAAGATCCGGCGGGGATCACAACGCAAAATGCGGAACTCGCGCAACGCCTTGATCCAGTGCTCGGTGGTCGCCGCCTCGCGAACTATCTGCGGACTTTGACAATGGAAGCGCAGATCATCGCGCGGGCGTGTGGTAAATCGCATGTACACAATTTGGAACCGGAAGATCTGGTCGCGCTAACGATTGAGGCCGCCGCGATGGCTGGGGTGCCGCTGGCCGGCACGAAGTGGATCCC
Source organism: Gammaproteobacteria bacterium (assembly GCA_009692265.1). GTDB lineage: Bacteria > Pseudomonadota > Gammaproteobacteria > CAIKBL01. Next base: position 4,141 of record SHZM01000003.1, on the reverse strand, counting down.
CGGGCACGGACTTTGAGTCCGCGTCCGACGAAGCCACCACCCGCGGGGATCCCGAGCGAGAGCCTCGGTCCATTCGTGGGCGCCACGTTAAAGGCACAACGTCAGGCACAACGCTTGACCATCCAAGATGTCGCGACCCTGTGCGGAATTAGTCGCGGCATGCTGAGTCGAATTGAAAACGATCAGGCGATGCCCAGCCTCGATACCCTGCAACGGGTGTGTCGGGCGTTGGGGCTATCGCTCGCGAATTTCTTCAAGGACTACGATCTGCCAGAAGGCATCGCGCGGCACGTGCCGCAGGGCGAAGGCATGAAAGTAGTAAGACGCGGCACTAAGCGCGGGCACACCTACGAACTTCTGTCTTACGACCAAGGCCCGCAAAAGCTTTTCGAACCGTTCTTGATCACGCTCGACGATCAAAGCGAGGTGTTCCCGCGCTTTCAGCATCCCGGCGTGGAATTCATCTACATGCTCAAAGGCCGGATAGACTACCGGCACGGCAACAACGTCTATCGCTTGAAACCGGGGGACTCACTGACGTTTCAGGGGGACATTCCACATGGGCCGGAACGCCTGGTGCAAATGCCGATACAGTTTCTTGCAATCATGCATTACGGTGGAGTCAGCGCGTAGCGTTCGACTCGCGATCCGTTCGTTCACTGTCTGAGGAAACCGGATGGAAGTTAGAAATAAAATCGCCGTCATCACCGGTGCCGCTAGTGGTATTGGTGCGGCTTTGGCGCGTCGATTCCACCTGGAAGGCGCAAAAGCGATCGCGCTAGCGGATGTACAGGAAGACCTTCTGCGACAAGTCGCCGCGAGCATCGGCGCGCTCGCGATCCCGTGTAACGTCGCGCAGGAAAGTGAGATCCAGAACCTGGTCGCCAGGGTCGAAGCCGAGCTGGGACCAATTGATATTTTCTGTTCTAACGCGGGCATTGCGCGACTCGGCGACGAAGATGCCCCAAATGAGGAATGGCAGCTGAATTGGGACATCCACGTCATGGCACATGTTTACGCGGTCCGCGCCGTGGCCCCCAAGATGGCGGCGCGCGGCGGCGGTTATCTTATTCATACAGCGTCAGCGGCGGGGTTGCTCAGCCATATTCAGTCCGCCAGCTATGCAACCACGAAACACGCGGCGGTCGCCTTCGCTGAATGGGTCGCAATCAAATACCGCGACCAGGGCATTCGGGTGTCCGTGCTTGCCCCGCAAGCCGTGCGTACACCGATGACCGATCGCCCGGATGGCGCTTCGGTCGCCAGCGTCGATGGCATGATCGAACCCGAACATTTGGCCGACTGCGTGATCGAGACGATGGCGCGTGAGGAGTTTCTGATGCTGCCGCACCCGGTGGTGCGCGATTACATGCTGCGCAAGGTTACCAATATCGATCGTTGGCTGGAAGGCATGAATCGCTGGCGGAGCAAGGAGGGGGCGTGGAAGCGGTGAGCGCGGACCCCGCGCTAGGCATTAAATTTCAAGAACCTTCCGCTTCACGTCGCTACGACTAAACCAGAATTGAACAGTCAATCTCAAACATTTGTATCAGCGCTCCAGACTGGGGATCAGATTCATGGTTTCAAGACGAATGTCAATCGCGCGTTAATTTGGTATCGAATAGCGCGTTAAAAATGTACCAGTCGGGTCAATAACAAGAGGCATCTGCCCCTTGGTTGTTAGCGTTTAGCGCCGGGGATTAGGTCGTGGCGGCTCCTTTCGTTAGAACGTGGTCGCTGATACCGGTCTTCTTCTGTCGCTGCTTGCTGGTGGCAAGTCGATATGAGTCACCGTTCATTTCCAAGATGTGGACGTGATGCGTGAGCCGGTCGAGTAGCGCGCCGGTTAAGCGTTCAGAGCCGAGCACACTGGTCCATTCATCGAATGGCAGGTTGGACGTGACCAGGGTCGCGCCATGCTCGTAGCGTCGGCTAAAAACTTCGAACAACAACTCAGCACCGACGGCCGTGAAGGGCACGTATCCCAATTCATCGACGATCAATAATTTCACGAGCGCGAGCTGTTTCTGCAACGCCCTTAATCGTTTTTCATCGCGGGCCTCTATCAGCTCATGAACCAAGGCTGCCGCAGTGGTGAAGGTGACCGAGAATCCCTTCTGACACGCGGCCAGGCCTAGGGCCAAGGCCGTGTGCGTCTTGCCGACCCCCGAGGGCCCGAGTGCAATCACATTCTCGCGTTGAGTGACCCATTCGCAGCGTGCCAGTTCTAGCACCAGGGCTTTGTTGAGGCCGGGCGCCGCGGTGAAGTCAAAGCTATCGAAGCTTTTGGTTACCGGGAACTTGGCGGCACGGATCCGCCGTTCCATCATCCGTCGCTCGCGGTCAATGCGTTCTAACTCGCACAACCGCAGCAGATAACGCGGATAATCGATGCCCTCCCGCGCGTAATCGGCACCCACCTTCTCGTATTCCCGAGCGAGGGTCGGCAGCTTCAGCGCCTTGAAGTGATTGATCAACAATACTTGGGGGCCACGGCAGTGGGCAGGTCGAGCGTGCTCATGCCGCACGCTCGAGCAATTGCAGATAGGCTCGCGCCTGCGTCAAGCCCACACACGCGCTCGGCAAGTAGGGGTATAACGTCAGGTCGAGTTTCGGCGGTCGCTGCTCCAGCCCACACAAGATGAAGTGTTTGATCGCATCAAAGCCGAGGGTGCCCAGACCGATCGCCTGTCGGATCCTGGCCTGCACTTGCGCCAGCGTGAACGTCTCCAACAAGCGCAGAACCTGGATGTATTCCTTGCGACCGCGCTGCCCCAGGCGCGCGTCTAGCAGCCGTCTGCAGCGGTCGAATTCCGCCGGCAAGTCCCAGTCCTGGAGCGGTGCCGCTTGATCGAGGGCGCGCGGCTTGTGCTCGATCAACGCCAGGTAGTGCAGGGGATCGTAAATGAAGTCTTCGCGCGCATAGCTGCGGCGATGGACTGCGATAATCTCACCCTGGTGACTGATCTCGACGCGCTCCACATAGCCTTTGACGAGCACCTCGCGATGCCCGTAGCGGATCGGCACCGAGTAATCGTTCGTCCGATAGCGGACCAACGACAACGATGAGACCCGCGTCGCGACCTTATGACAAGGATCGTAGCCCACGTCGGGCAGTGGCATCAGCGCCTGGCGGTCCCGCACCAAGCGCTCCGCGATCGTCTCGCTCTTCCCACGTAGCCTCGCCTGTTGGCGCTTACGACAACCGTCCAGAAGCTTCGCGTTCAGTGCGTCAAAGTCCGCCGCAATGATCAGCGGCAGCATGAAGTGGCGACGGCTGTAACCGACCAACCCTTCGACCTTACCTTTGTCGTTGCCTTTCGCGGGTCGACCGAACTTGTCTTCGAACAGATAATGACTCTGCAGCTCGGCGAACGCACGGGTACGCCGGCGTTGACCGTTACCTAAGATCTGCGCCACCGCAATCTTCGTGTTGTCGTACAAAATGGATTGCGGCACGCCGCCCAGAAACGCGAACGCTGCTAGGTGACCATCCAGAAACGCCTCGGTCACCTCCGCCGGATACGCTTTGACGAAGATCGCATCCGAGTGTTGCAAATCGAGACAAAAATAGTGATATCGGATCTTCTTGCCGCCGATATAACCGTCGGCTTCCCCAAAATCTACCTGCGCATGGCCAGGCTGATGCGCCAACGGCACGAACATCTCTTGCCGGCTTAACGCCACATCGTTCACGTATTCACGCACAATGGTGTGGCCGCCGCGAAACCCATGTTCCTCCTGCAGGCGCTCCAGAATCCGGATGGCCGTATGGCGCTGCTTCCGATGCACCGTCCGATCCGCTGCCAGGATCGAGTCGATAATCGACACAAACGGCGCCAGCTTGGGCGATACCACTGACTTCGGTCGTCGGTATCCGGGCGGTGACGAATACGCGCACATCTTCTTCACGCTCTGCCGGTGAAGCCCAAAGAACCGCGCCACTTCGCGCTCGCTCTTGCCGTCCACCATCACCGCGCGTCGAACTTTTGCATACAGTTCCACTGTGTACATTCTTTTCCGCCTTCCGTTCGCCGTTTAATGCGACAGCGTAAAGGCTCAAGACTGGTACACTTTTATTCCGCAATCTTCGCGAAAATTAAGCGCGCCTTACTGGTACAGTATTGCCGCGCGATTCATA
>SHZM01000041.1 GCA_009692265.1 Gammaproteobacteria bacterium | reverse complement strand
GTAGAGTTCCACTGTGTACATCCTTTACGCCTTCCGCTCACCGTTTAACCCGGCAGCTTATAGGCTTAGGACTGGTACACTTTTATCCCGCGTTTCCGCCGGATCTAACCCCGCCTTACTGGTACAGTATCCGCGCGCGATTCATACTTCGCGCAAACCGCCGGCGATGTCGGTGGTACTGAGCGCCGCCGCGGAGGGTGTTGTGCCACCAACACCGAGTAATTTCTTCCCTTTTTTTCTAGCCAATCTGCAGCCGACACTGAAAGCGTCAAGCCAAGCAATGTCGCACCGATCGTATTTCGCCGAAGGATTAATTGCATTGTATCTTCTCTATTTCTTAGTGTGCCGCACCAGCCGTTGTCGTTTCTGCACTTGGCGACGGGTCAGTGGATTGTGGCGACCCTTGAACGGATTATCACCGTACTTGAATTGGATACGAACGGGAGTGCCGACTAACTTAAGAGCGCTACGAAAAAAGTTGGAGAGGTAGCGCTGATAGCTCACTGGTACTTCATCTGTTTGCGAGCCATGAATGATAATTGTCGGTGGATTCTTGGCTCCGAAGTGCGCATAGCGCAGTTTGATCCGGCGACCTCGCACCAAAGGCGGATTATGCCGATCGAGCGCAACTTCCAGCAGCTCGGTTAACATTTTGGTCGGGACTTCGATGTGAGCGGAACGCCAGGCGGCGTCGATCGAATCAAATAAATCGCCGACGCCGGTACCGTGTAACGCGGAAATCGTATGCACTGTGGCAAAGTCGACAAAATCAAGCCGGCGATCCATTTCACTTTTCATCGCCTCACGCAGATCGGGGCTGAGCCCGTCCCATTTATTCACCGCGATGACTAGCGAGCGTCCACACTCGACGACCGAGCCGAGGACAGTCAAATCTTGCTCACTTAGGCCTTCGCGCGCGTCAAGCACGACAACGACAACGTGGGCGAGATCGATCGCTTGCAGCGATTTAATCGCGCTAAATTTTTCGACGACGTCAGTAACCTTGCTTTTGCGTCGCAAGCCCGCGGTGTCGATCAGGGTGTAATGATGCCCGTGGCGTTCCATTGGTACAGCGACGCTATCGTGGGTGGTGCCCGGGAGATCCGCGGTAATCATCCGCTGTTCGCCTAGCATCCGGTTCGCCAAAGTCGATTTGCCAACGTTCGGACGTCCACAGATGGCTACCCGAATACTGTCATCCGCACCACCCTCCTCGGCTTCGGGTGTAACCCACTGGGCGGTGATCTCTTCGATCATCGCGACCACCCCCGAGCCGTGCGAAGCAGAAATCGCAAACACCGGATTCAGCCCGAGCTCGGCAAATTCGGCGGTGATCGTTTCGGGATCGTGACCTTCGGTTTTATTCACCGCGAGATAGAGTGGTTTATTGCTCTTGCGTAACTGCCGCGCGAGCTCACGGTCGGCACCGGTGATGCCATCGCGCCCATCGATCAACAACAATCCACATTCACATTCTTTTAGCGCGAGTAGAGCTTGTTGACTAATCTGCGGGGCGAGCGGACTACCGGTATCGTCGATCCCGCCGGTATCAACTACGAGATAACTGGCTGAGCCAAGTTTGCCAACTCCCACTTTTACATCGCGGGTGACGCCGGGCGTATCGGCGACCAAGGCGTCGCGGGTGCGGGTGAGGCGATTGAACAAAGTTGATTTGCCGACATTCGGGCGACCGAGCAAGGCGAGGGCACGCTTGGTATCGCGTCGAATATCAAGCGTCATAGCAGCTAGTCTAGTCGACGCGAAAAGTCGCGAGGGAGCCTGCGGAGCTGTAACCCAGTAATGCGCCGCCGAGATCGATCGGAGGGGTTAGGATCCGTTCTTTATCGAGCCGTTCGCGGCCGACAATTTCACCTGTCTCGGCGCTTAGCCAGTGCAGGTAGCCTTCGAAATCGCCGACGACAATGTAGCCGTCGAAATACGTAGGTCCGGTGGTCTGGCGATAGCGTAATTCCTTCTGCCGCCACACCGCGCTGCCGTCGAACCGATTCAATGCCCACACAACACCACGCTCATCGGTCACGTACACACGTTTTTCGTCGACCGCGAGGACATCGTAAGACGACATGTCACGCGTCCAGTCAAGGCTGCCATCAGTCATGGAAATTGCGGCGATTCGACCTTGAAAGCTGCCGATGTAGGCGGTGCCATCCTTGATTACAGGATCACCATCGATGTCCACAAGTCGCTCTAAATCCGAACGTCCACTTGGTTGGGCGAGTTCGGCTTCCCAGACCTGCTTTCCGGTTTCAAGATCTAAAGTCACCAGGCGGCCATTGTCGAAACCAATCAGGATCAAGCCTTCGTAAATGACCGGCGACGCCGTGCCGCGCAAAGTTAGCACCGGAATCGAACGATCGAAGACCCACTTCTGCATGCCGTTTTCGGCATTCAGGGCATAAATGTTGCCGTCCCCAGTTCGCACGATGACTAACCCACCAGCGACTCGCGGCGCGGAAAGCACTTCGCTCGAAACTTTCGCAACCCACAATTTCTTGCCGGTTTCGGCGTCACGCGCAACTACTTCGGCATCCGAAGTGCCGACGAACACTTTACCTTCGCCGACGCCGGGTCCCCCCGAAATCAAACGATCTTCATCCTGGACACTCCACACTTCGGCACCACTGGTAGCGGTCAAGGCCATCACCCGACCGTTGCGGTCAGCCGTATAAATATTGTCCTTGTACGGGGCCGGCAGCAGTTTTAAGTAGTATTCGTCGGTTCCTTTGCCGACGCGTTCGGACCACAGCTCTTGGACATTAATCGAAGGCGCGAAATCCTCGCTGAGTTCAGTTGGTTTAGTACGCTCGGCTTCCTCATCCGAGCGGCTAAACCAGCCCTTGGTCGTATCCTTGACGGAGGTCATGGTATCGGCGCACCCCGCGAGCGCGAGGAGTGCGATTACTACTGCCGAATAAGCCCTAATTTTATTCATGAATGAATGCGACTATTTCGCGCTGGTGATGTCAGCCACGCCTAGACTATCTCGTTTAATTTCTAACAACGACGCATCTCCACCGAGCTCCACAATCTTTTCGATTGCGTGGGTATACATAACCTTGGCTTCCTCGCTCTTCCCGAGCGCCGCGAACACGTCACCTCGTGTCTCTGCAAAAAGAGCACGCGCGCCCGCCTTCTGAATCTTGTCGAGTTCCACCTGTGCGCCAGCAGCGTTTCCTTCCGTCAAAAGAATTTGCGCGAGTCGACTGCGCGCGACCGCCGACAGTTCCGAGTCGGGAGTATTCGTGATGATCCAATTGAGATGACGTTTAGCTTCATCGAGCTTGTCGTCTTCGACGGCAAGGCGCGCTAACTGGAGTGCCGTGAGTCGCGCATAGACGCTGGATCCTTCCGCCTCGATAATGGCTTGTCCAGTCGCCTTGGCATTTTCGCTGGGCCCCGCTGCGGCGAGGACTAAAAAATGCTGATAATTAATCGAGGCGCTCTCGGCACGTGAATTTTGCACGTCCTGCCAGTAACGATAGCCAAACAGCGCAGTTAACCCGAGCGCAAGGCCGGTGATAATGGCCTTGCCGTTCGCGTTCCACCATTTTTTGATTTCGTCGAGCTGTTCGCGCTCGGAAATATTACTTTCCAAAGGGGTCTCCTATTTTGGGCTGTAGTTTTCGAATGACTCTATCGAGATTATCGCGGACGGAATGTGATCATTCCGATGCGCGGTGCAAAAGGCGTTGGGCGTCGGTGAGCAATTCACGGCGCGCGATCCGCCGTTGCTCCCCTTGACCGCGGAGTGGCTTCAACGTCACAGCGTCCGCGACAAGCTCATCTGGGCCGATGATCAAGGCCCAGTGTGCGCCGCTGCGATCGGCGCGTTTCATTTGTGTTTTCAAACTCTCGCTTCCGCAATGGCATATCGTTCGCAGCGTCGGCGCGGCTTCACGGATGTCCTCGGCTAACGCGAGAGCTGCGGGACGCTGTGCCGCTTCCGCGGCTACGACATACAGTTCACAATCGCCTCGGGAGGCTTGGATGTCGAGTAATCCCAGCAGACGCTCTAACCCAAGTGCGAAGCCAATCGCGGGAGTTGGGCGTCCCCCCATTTGTTCGACCAACGTGTCATAACGTCCTCCGGCGCAGACCGTTCCTTGCGCGCCAAGTTCCTCGGTAATCCACTCGAAAACCGTTTTTGAGTAGTAATCGAGTCCGCGCACGAGCCGTGGATTAATTGTATAGATCACTCCGGCGGTATCGAGCACTGCTTGGATTGCCGCAAACTCGCCTTTGGAAGCCTCACCCAGGCAGGCATGTAATGGCGGCGCGTCGGCGATCAATGCTTTCATATCAGGATTCTTGGAATCCAGAATGCGCAGTGGATTTCGGGTCAGGCGGTGTTGACTGTCCGCATCGAGCGTCGAGGTGTGTGCGGAAAAATAGGCGACCAATTCGGTGCGATAATGCTCGCGCTCCGCGGCCGCGCCCAAGGTATTGAGTTCCAGTCGCAAATTTTTGAGCCCCAGGGTCCGCCATAGACGGGCGGTCAACAGGATTATTTCTGCGTCGATATCGGGACCGGCCATTCCGATCGCTTCCACTCCAACCTGATGAAATTGTCGGTAACGCCCTTTCTGTGGGCGCTCGTGTCGAAACATCGGGCCACAGTAATACAGGCGTTGTACCGTTTGCTGTATCAAACCGTTTTCGAGCACCGCCCGGATACAGCCGGCAGTTCCTTCCGGTCGCAGAGTCAGACTGTCGCCATTGCGATCGGTAAACGTGTACATCTCCTTCTGGACGATGTCCGTGGTGTCGCCGATTGAGCGCGAAAATACCTGCGTGGATTCGACAATCGGTAGCCGAATTTCGCGGTATCCGTAACTGGCTAACACGGATTTGACGGTTGCTTCGAGCGCTTGCCAACGATCTGTTTCAGGAGGAACGATGTCATTCATCCCCCGCACAGCACGTAATTCAGACACGCCTATAAGCCTTTTATAAACGTGGAACTAGTGTGGTTCGCCGAGCGAAAAACGCGCGACACCATTCACGGCGTGGGCGCGCACATCGACGGGCCGACCCAGATAGACGATTTTGACTACTGCTGCATTGCCGATCACGAGATCGTAAGGAGGCTGGCCGCTCAAGCCGACCTGTTGGTCGGGTTTAAGCAGGCCGAAATACAATCGCTTACCTGCGAAATCCGAAATCTCGATCCAGGATTCGCCGTCACCAATCAGAATTAATTCACCGGAGGCGGCGGGTCCCGCATCCGAAGCGTTTTCAGTGTTCGACACGATCGACTCGAATTTCGCGTTAGGCGAAGCCACCTCGGCCGCGATCTGATTATTCTCTAATGGCCGCGGCTCGTCTGGTAGGTGGGAATCAACTTGCGGTGGCGCGGAGCCATCAGTTTGTCGTCGCCAGGAATTCACTGGGCGCGAGGGCTCGGCCGAATGATCGACGATGGTATAGCTGTAAGGCAGGGGCGTTCCAGGATCCGCGGGAACTTCCAAGCCGCTCTCCTCCGCCAATTGCGCCAACGCGTCCACGGTGTCGCCATCACCTTGATAATTCCGGTGCCCCCACAATGCAATCAACACGATTACGATGATCGCTAGCAGTATCGAGATACCGCGCATTAACGTGCTTGAGCTCGTGATCTGCGCAGGACTGCGGGTAGTGAAGTCCATAAGACCAGGGTCGTCGAGAGCCGCCAACTGCGTGTACTGCGCAAGAATGGGCGTGGGATCGAGTTTCAGTTCCTTGGCGAGGCTTCGGATATAACCTCTAACGAATGTTGCCGCCGCCAGGCTGCCAAAATCCTCGCTCTCTATCGCGTCGACGATTTTCAGTTCCAGGCGCGTTCGCCTGGCTAGATCGTCACGCGAAATCCCAGCCGCTTCACGGGCTTGGCGCAACATGCTACCGGCACCTGACGCGACGCGCGCGGCAACCAGGTCGTGGTCATGTGGGTGTCCCTGGATCAATCAAATTTCCCCTGTTGAAACCACCCGTATTCCGGGGAGTCAGGAAACTTATTCTTCAAGATCATCACGTAACTCGACATTAAGTCCCTTTCATCCAGCGCGTTCTCGATCCGGATCCCCAACCACAATGTGCGCGCGGACTGCGGCGCAACCGCGAGATAGCGTTGGTAATACGCACGCGCTTGCAGAAAATTTGCTTGTTCGAAACTCAGCCGAGCCAACGGTAGAAGTGCCGGGGCGAATTGCGCATTTATTTGCAAGGCTTCGCGGAAACGCTGCTCCGCGGTCGCGGAGTCCTTGGCCTGCATTGCGCACGTCCCGGCATTCGCCAGCGCATTCTCGGGAGCACGGTTCAGCGGATTTTTAAGCGCCGCTGTGAATTGTGTTTGTCCTTCCTCGAAGCGCTGTTGTTGACACAGAAACTGGCCGTAATTATTGAGCGCGGACCAATTGACCGGGTCCAGGCTAAGCGCCTTTTTGAAACTCTCTTCTGCTTCCTTATTTTCGCCGAGTCGTGCGTGCAGCAGGGCCATGGTGTTGTGCGCATCGACAGATTTTGGTTCCGCTTCGATTGCCTTCTCTAGCTTGCGAAGAGCAAGTTCGTTTTCGCCATCGCGCATGTACTCGATTGCGAGCTGGGTGTTAATCGCGGCAAGTTTAGTTCGATCTTCCGCGGATTCGGCTTTATTCGACGGCGGGCTGGACTGGCACGCGGATAAACTCAGAATTAGCACTACGATCCATGTACTTCGTGACATCTCAAACTCCCACTGAAAGGTTCGAGCGACGATGGCGCGCCGCCTTCGCTACGACACGCCCCACCAATTGGCCGCACGCGGCATCGATATCGTCCCCACGAGTTTTACGCGTAATCGTCACGATGCCAGCTTTTACCAAGACGTCGCGGAAACGGTTGATAGTCGCGAGATCAGAAGTCTGATAATCGGTGCCCGGAATCGGATTGAAGGGGATTAAATTCATCTTCGCAGGAATCCCGCGCAGGATCCGAACGATTTCGCGTGCGAGAGCAACGCTATCGTTGACGCCAGCGAGCATCACGTACTCGAAAGTAATTTGGTCGTGCGGGTTGTCGCCTACATAACGACGGCAAGCGGCGAGCAATTCGGCGAGCGGATAAGTTTTATTCAACGGCACAAGTTCATTGCGCAAGTCGTCGATCGGTGCGTGCAAGGAAACAGCAAGACTGACCGGACATTCTTCGCGGAGTCGATCGATGCCGGGAACGAGTCCGGCGGTGCTCAAGGTGACGCGCTTGCGACCAAGGTTGTAAGCGTTGTCGTCCAACATTAATTTCATCGCCGGGACGACGGCCTCGAAATTTAGCAACGGCTCGCCCATGCCCATCATCACCACATTCGTGATCTGCCGCTGGGATTTCGGGTTTTGTCCGAGGTGACGCGCCGCGATCCAAACCTGTCCGATGATCTCCGCAGTCGAGAGATTGCGGCTGAATCCTTGTTTAGCTGTCGCGCAAAAGCTGCAGTTCAAGGGGCATCCAACTTGCGACGATACGCACAGGGTGCCGCGCTCGGTTTCTGGAATAAATACGGTTTCGATGCAGTTGCCATTATCGACGCGCAGTAGCCATTTGAGCGTACCGTCCGTGGATTCCTGCAAGGTGACTACTTCGGGATAGCGGAATTCTGTTTCGTCACCCAAGGTCGCACGCAAATCCCGCTTCAGGTTTGTCATCCGCTCAAGATCGACGATACCCTGCTGATGCACCCACTTGATGATTTGAGTCGCGCGGTAGGGACGTTCACCTCGGTTCGCGAAATACTCGGCGAGCCCGCCAGCATCAAAATCGAATAAATTGATTCTTGGAGTGGCAGGCATCATGCTTAGCGCGAGCACAGCTCGCTAGTCGCAAAGAAGAACGCAATCTCAGCTGTTGCGGTGTCAGCGGCATCGGAGCCATGGACGGCGTTCTCGGAAATGTTATTGCCGAACTCCGCGCGGATGGTACCGGGGGCCGCTTTGGCCGGATCGGTCGCGCCCATCACGTCGCGATTCTTGGCGATCGCATTTTCGCCCTCCAATGCCTGCACCAGGATTGGACCAGAAGTCATGAAGTCGACGAGTTCCTGAAAGAACGGGCGGGCGCGATGTACGTCGTAAAAATTACCTGCCTGGGTGGGTGTCAGCCGCAGCATTTTCGCGGCAATGATACGCAGGCCGGCGGCTTCCAGCTTGGCGAGAATGCCGCCAATGTGGTTGTCCTTCACCGCACTCGGTTTAACGATTGATAGGGTGCGCTCGATGGCCATGAAATCCTCTTGGGTGTCATAAGGTATTGAAAATAAGCACCATTATATTGGCTGCTCTGTGCAAAAGCACGGCGACGCGGGCCTTTACGGCTCCCCGCGATGGCTGAGAAGGGTTCAGTACATCCCCGTTTGCAGGCGGGCGGCTTCCGACATCATTTCAGACGCCCAGGGTGGATCGAAAGTTAGTTCGACTTTCACTTCGGTCACGTTGGGAACTTCACGGACTTTCGCCGTCACATCGTCAACTAAGATTGGGCCCATGCCGCAGCCCGGCGCGGTCAAGGTCATGTCGATCTCGACTCGGTTGCCAAAGGCTTCAAGCGCGATTACTTCGCAGCGGTAGATCAACCCGAGTTCCACAATGTTGATCGGGATTTCGGGATCGTAACAGGTACGTAACTGATCCCACACGAGTGATTCGTCGACCTTACCGTCGCTTTGTCGCGCGGGCGCGGACTCAAGCTGGGTATTTTCCATTCCGAGCGCATCGAGTTCATGAAAGGGGATCCGCGCCAGATTACCGTTCACATTCACAGTCACTGAGCCACCTAGCGCTTGGGTGACAAACACCTGAGTGCCCGCCTTCAACGTGACCTTAGTGCCTTCCGGAATGAGTACGGCGCTGCATCCGCGCGTGAGGGCTATCGGGCGGTTCAAATCGATGGATGCGTTCATCGGATAATCTCTTGAAGCTCGTTAGGAAGCCGGCGACCTTTCAGGCCAGCATTGCACACGCTTTTGTCAGCGCGGCGTAGAAGCGGTCGATTTCTTCGAGCGTGTTGTAGAACGCAAATGATGCCCGCGCGGTGCCCGGTACGCCGAAGCGTTGCATGACAGGCATCGCGCAATGATGCCCCGTTCGAACCGCGACGCCTTGTCCGTCGAGAAGCACTCCCAAATCCTGCGGATGCGTGCCGTCGATGACGAACGACATCACCGCGACTTTATGGGCGGCGGTGCCGATTAGCTTCAAGCCAGGAAAAGTGACCGCACGTTCAGTCGCATAGTCTAGTAACTGCGATTCGTGTGCAGCGGCGGCGACGAGATCGAGCTGGTTCAAGTAATCGATCGCGGTACCTAGTCCTATCACTCCCGCAATATGCGGCGTCCCCGCCTCGAATTTATGCGGTAGATCGGCATATTCGGTGGCCGCGAAGGTGACGGTCTTGATCATGTCCCCGCCGGCTTGGTAGGGCGGCATCGCTTCCAACAACGCGCGCTTGCCGTAGAGCACCCCGATCCCAGTAGGCCCAAATAACTTATGTCCGGAAAACGCGTAGAAATCGCAGTCGAGCGCGCGGACATCAACCCCACCGTGGGCGACGGCTTGCGCGCCATCGAGCAGGACTTTCGCGCCGACAGCGTGCGCAAGGGAAATGATTTCCCGCACGGGATTCACAGTGCCCAACGCGTTCGACACGTGGCCGAACGAACACAATTTAGTGCGCGGAGTAATGCATTTCTTGAGTGCGTCGAGATCCAGATCGCCGCGATCGGTGATTGGGGCGATTTTAAGCACCGTGCCGATCTGTTGCGCTAAAATCTGCCACGGCACAATGTTCGCGTGGTGCTCGGCTTCGCTAACGACAATCTCGTCGCCCGCTTTTAAAAAGCTTCGCGCGTAGCTCTGCGCGACCAGGTTAATCGCTTCAGTTGTTCCACGAGTAAAAATAATCTCGGCGTTCGACTCGGCGTTCAGAAATTGCCGGATCTTCTCTCTCGCGTTTTCAAACGCGGTCGTCGCGCGCTGACTCAGGGTGTGCACCCCGCGATGGATATTCGCGTTGTCGTTCGCGTAGTAATGCGCAAGCGCCGAGATTACCGCTTGTGGCTTTTGAGTAGTTGCGGCGTTATCAAAATAAACGAGTGGATGATGGTTAATCGCGGTAGCGAGAATCGGGAAATCCTGCCGGATCCGCGCGACGTCAAAAGCCGGAAGCAATGCCTCGTGTCGGGCGACTGAGCCGCTCATCGGTGGTCTCCGGTCAATAGACGGGCCAGTGCTGGGTGGTCCGCCGCGAGCTGTTGCGCGACCAGCGCCGTGAGCTCCGGGATCGGAATTTCAGCCACCAGTTCTTGGACAAAGCCGAAAGTGAGCAATGCCCGCCCGACGTCGGCAGGAACCCCACGGGTCTGCAAATAAAATAGTGTTTCGTCATCGAGCTGGCCTACGGTGGCCCCGTGCGCGCAGCGTAGATCGTCGGCGTAGATTTCGAGTTCTGGTTTGGTGTCGATCTCCGCGTCCGCCGATAGCAGCAAATTATTGCTCGCTTGAGTCGCTTCGATCTTCTGAGTCCCAGGCTGCACGATGATTTTGCCGTTAAACACGCCACGCCCGTTACCGTCCGCTATCCCCTTATAAGTTTCACTACTCGTTGTGTGGCTCGCGCGATGATCGGTCTTGGTGTGGTGGTCGACGTGTTGGTTCGACCCTGCGATAAACACGCCGTTCAACGCAACACTGCCACCCGGCGCTGTGAGTGAGCAATCGATATCGATCCGCACGAGTGCTCCCGATAGCGCTAAAGAATAACTAGTCACCGCGCTGTCGCGACCAACATTGAGCCGCAATAATCCAATGTGCGTGGCGGCCGGCGACTCCAAGGTAACTCGGTAATGTGCGAAGACTGCGCCGGACGCAGTTGAGGCTTCGGTTAAAGCATTGACGAAACTCGGCACCGTGGTTGCGCCGTGGTGGAGTTCAATCACAGCGACCCGGCTGCGCGCGCCAGCGTTAATCCGCACATGCGGGGCTGACCAACGGGGTTCATTTGCGCTTTGGGTGGAAAAAATCAGCAGCAGCGGAAGATCAAGCACACAGTCATCGGCGATGTCGATATAGGCACCGTCGCGGGCCGTGGCGGTATTAAGCGTCGCGAAAAACTTGGCATCGGGCTTCGCGAATGCGTTCAACGCGGCAATCGCGCGCTCGGGATCGGTGCGGGCAAGTTCGCCGAGCAAACGCACTGAAATTCCGGCCGGCATGCTTGCAAGATCCGAATTTGCGGCATCAAAGTGACCGTTGACGAAGACCAGACGGTAGGCGCGTAGGGCGCTAAGCGGCGAATCCGCGCCCGCGATCGCAGCTGCCGGCTTATAGGCGCGGGCTGCGGCCGCGTTCAAATCGGTGTATTTCCAATCCTCCTCACGCGGCGTCGGCAGGCCGCGCTCGCGAGCGGCATCGAACGCGCGATCGCGCCATGCCCCAAGGGTCGGGTTAGAGGTCGGTGGGAAGTCCGCCGCAAGGGAGTCGAGTAAGCCCATTAGGCGGCATCCGCAGTAACCCAGTCGTAGCCGCGCGCTTCAAGTTCAAGCGCAAGCTCGCGCGTACCCGATTTCACTATTTGCCCCTGTGCAAGCACGTGCACGTAATCTGGAACGATGTAATCGAGTAGGCGCTGATAATGCGTGACCACAACAAACGCGCGCTCCGGGCTGCGTAATCGATTAACCCCATCGGCGACCACTTTCAACGCATCGATATCGAGCCCCGAATCAGTTTCGTCCAGGATCCCAAGACTCGGTTCCAGCACGCTCATTTGGAAGATCTCATTGCGTTTTTTCTCGCCACCCGAAAAACCTTGATTCACTGGGCGGTTGAGAAGGTTGTCGGTTAAGCCGATCTCCTTGGTCTTGGTTTTGACCAAGTTCAAAAACTCCACTGCGCCCACCTCGTCTAATCCGCGATATTTGCGGATTCCGTTGACGGCGGCCTTCAGCATGTAGACGTTATTGACTCCCGGGATCTCGATCGGATACTGGAAGGCGAGGAATACCCCTTCGCCGGCACGCTCCTCGGGAGCGAGGGCAAGTAAATCTTTATCGCGGTAGTGGATCGAGCCCTGAGTGACAGTATAGCCGGGGCGCCCCGCGATCAGATACGCCAACGTGCTCTTGCCGGAGCCGTTCGGTCCCATGATCGCGTGGACTTCACCCGGGCGGACCGTCAAATTGATTCCGCGCAGGATGGGTTTGCCGTCGATTTCGGCGTGTAGGTTTTCAATCTTCAACATAAGGTTCTCGTTATCCCACCGCACCTTCTAGCGTGAGACTCAATAACTTTTGGGCTTCGACGGCAAACTCCATCGGCAGCTCCTTGAAGACTTCCTTGCAGAAGCCGTTGACGACAAGATTCACTGCGTCCTCGTCCTTGATGCCGCGACTACGCAGATAGAACAGCTGATCTTCCGAAATTTTTGAGGTCGAGGCTTCGTGTTCGACCTTCGCGGTGTTGTTACGGACTTCAATGTACGGAAAGGTGTGGGCGCCGCACTGGTTCCCCATCAGCAACGAATCGCATTGAGTGTAATTGCGCGCGTTCTCGGCGCTTTTGGCGATTCGCACCAGCCCGCGATAGGCGTTCTGTCCACGCCCCGCCGAGATCCCTTTCGAGATAATCGTGCTGCGGGTGTTGCGCCCGAGATGGATCATCTTGGTTCCGGTGTCTGCTTGCTGGCGATGATGCGTGACGGCGACGGAGTAGAACTCGCCGACCGAATTCTCGCCTTTCAACACGCAGCTCGGATATTTCCACGTGATCGCGGAGCCGGTTTCGACCTGGGTCCACGAAATTTTTGAATTGCGACCGCGGCAATCGCCGCGCTTGGTCACGAAATTATAAATTCCACCGCGGCCTTCTTCGTCGCCTGGATACCAATTTTGTACCGTGGAATATTTGATCTGCGCGTCATCGAGCGCGATCAATTCAACGACCGCCGCGTGTAACTGATTTTCGTCGCGTTGAGGCGCGGTACAGCCTTCGAGATAGCTAACATAGCTGCCGACGTCGGCAATCACCAACGTGCGCTCGAACTGTCCTGTGTTCATCGCGTTGATGCGGAAGTAGGTCGACAATTCCATCGGGCAACGGGTGTTCTTCGGGATGTAGACGAACGACCCATCGGAAAATACCGCGGAGTTCAACGCCGCGTAGTAGTTATCCGCCTGCGGGACAACTGAGCCGAGATACTTGCGGACTAACTCGGGATGCTCGCGCACGGCTTCGGAAAATGAGCAGAAGATCACACCCTTGGCGGCTAACTTATCCTTGAACGAAGTGTGCACCGAGACGCTATCGAAGACAGCGTCGACGGCGACCCCGGCTAGCATTTTCTGCTCTTCGAGCGGGATCCCAAGCTTTTTATAGGCTTCAAGTAATTTTGGATCGACTTCGTCCAGGCTCTTCGGTCCGTCTTTATTAGACTTCGGCGCGGAG
This sequence comes from Gammaproteobacteria bacterium, assembly GCA_009692265.1. Taxonomy (GTDB): domain Bacteria; phylum Pseudomonadota; class Gammaproteobacteria; genus CAIKBL01. The sequence continues at coordinate 18,611 of SHZM01000041.1, read as the reverse complement.
TAATACGATAACGCCTGAAAGTCGATCTCTGGATAATGCACATGCGACCACTTGGGCTCGGGCATTTTCAACCAACGCTCGAACGCCCGCAGCCGCCATTCCAACATCCACGCGGGCTCGTTTTTCTTGGACGAAATCAACCGCACGATATCCTCGTTCAGGCCGGGTGGGGCTTGATCTTGCTCGATGTCGGTGTAGAACCCCGCATCGTACTTGCGGTTCAGGAGTTCATGGACTTCGGACGAGGCGGCGGCCATCACATCTCTCGCTTACAGGCTGAAGCTTTCGCCACAGCCACAGGTGGCTGTGACGTTCGGATTGGCGAATTTGAATCCTTCGTTCAAGCCTTCGCGCGCGAAATCGACTTCGGTGCCGTCGAGGTACTTCAGGCTTTCGTCGTCGATGATGATCTGCACGCCTTGGGACTCAAAGACCTGATCATGCGGATTCACGTCCTGCGCTGGTTGCACCACGTACATGTAGCCCGAACAACCCGTAGGCTTGACCGCCACGCGCAGCCCATTGCCGGCGTTGTTGCTTAGAAAACGTTGGACGTGCTTCGCGGCACGCTCGGTTAGGGTGATAGCCATAACTCAAATTCCACTTAGTGCGCTACGCTGCGCTTGGCTTCTGAAGAGTGCCCGAGGCCGAAGGCCATTGGCGCAAGATTTGGACCTCGCCGCTGGTGCGATGCTGCGTGGCCACGGTTTCAAGATTGACGCTCGCTAAATAATGTCGGATCTGGGTGCTCAGTTCGGCCCATAAATCGTGGGTTAGGCAACCACGACCGCCTTCACAGTCACGCTTGCCGCCGCAGCGGGTGGCGTCGAGCGACTCGTCAACCGCGTCGATCACATCGGCAACGCTAATTTCGGTCCGGGCTCGGCCTAATTGATAACCACCACCGGGACCACGAGTGCCATCGACCAAACCTTGTTTGCGCAATGCCGCAAAGAGCTGTTCCAAATAGGACTGCGAGATCCCGTGCCGCTCGGCAATTTCCCCGAGCGCGATCCGGCCGCGATCGGCGTGGAGCGCGAGATCGACCATGGCAGTGACCGCATAGCGACCTTTTGTGGTTAGACGCATTGATGCCTCCGCAGGCCAAATTCACAGGAAAGTGTAGGGAATTATCTAGATCCCCAGTAAAAGAGTCAAGATATAGTTGAGCGTTACCGCCACGACGAAACTACCGCCGAGCGGGCTAGGGCAGATTCAACTCTTCGCAGGACGGTACGTTGGGCAACTCGACTTTAATCCCTTGTTTACACAGGGCATCGGCCAATACCGCGATCTGCTTTTCAAGCCCATGGGCATGATCGAGCAGGGCATCCAGAGCGTGGACCAGCGGATCATTGAAGTCTTTGACCTGGCCGTAGGCATCAAACCCAATCCGGCGCGCAGTTTCCTCGCGTTCGGAGAGACTTTCGCTGACCGTAGTCCCGGCGATTCTTCCCGGAATGCCCACCACAGTCGCACCCTCCGGCACGTCTTTTACGACCACGGCATTGGAGCCGACACGGGCATTCTCGCCCACGGTAATAGGACCTAAGACTTTCGCGCCCGCCCCAATCACGACTCCGTTGTGCAAGGTGGGGTGACGCTTCCCCTTATTCCAGGTCGTCCCCCCCAACGTGACGCCGTGATACAGCGTGCAGTCATCACCAATTTCAGCCGTTTCGCCGATCACAACCCCCATCCCATGGTCGATAAAGAAGCGCCGTCCGATACTCGCGCCAGGATGGATCTCGATGCCGGTGAGAAATCGGCCGAAATAGGATAAAAGCCGCGCCAGCCATTTGAATCCGAGCCGCCACAAGCAATGGCTGCCACGATGGATGATCAAAGCGTGCACTCCAGGGTAGGTCGTCAACAACTCTAAGGTATTCCGTGCCGCCGGATCGCGGGCAAAGATGGAACGGATGTCATCCCGGAGTTGATCGAACATAGCCTGGCTCTAGGTGCTGTTAAGATGAGACGGTGACGTCATCATGAACGTGCGAGGAACTCGTTAGCTAATGAGCACTGAAGACCCCGACCGCAAGGGGCTGAGCATACTACAAGTTATTCAAAGCGTGCTCGCCGCGAGTATTGGAGTGCAAAGCAACAAGAATCGCGAGCGTGATTTCAGTCGAGGCTCGGCCAAGGCGTTCATCATTGCCGGGGTGATCGGCACCGTCCTTTTTATTCTCAGTGTCGTGACGATCGTGAAGTTGGTGTTGGCGCGCGCGGGTTGAATCCGCGTAGGCATCGGCGCTCAGTGGTCGCAAGTTCCGCGGGTGCCCCGCGTAGCGTGTGAGTCAATGCGGCAAGCGACCGTGGTACACCTGTCCAGGGATCGCTGGATTATCGGGATCGGTTACGCTTAGGAACTCAATGCCATTAGGCGTCGACCACGCGTGGATCCCTTCGAGTTTATGTGCAGTCGCGAGCTGTTCGATGCGACTCACCCGACCTTCACTATCGAGCACGCCAACGGCGGCACCAACACAGGCTCCGTCGTGGCAACTATCCTCGGTATTTTCCGCCACCGCAGTGAAGACTATTTCGCCGCTCCATAAACTTGCCGCGTCGGTGAAACACAGCGGAACACCCTCGATCTCGCCAAGCTCGTAATACCGGATGTTACGCGGCCGCAAGCCTTCGATCTGCTTTCGATCCGCCAATGATTCAAGTACATCGCGTAAGTCGTAACTCACGCAGGCATTGTCGCTCGCCCCTTTATTGCCGCGCTGGAACAGCACCAAGGCGTCGTCATTTATCGCCGCCCCTTCGATATTGAGATCGTCGAATTCCCTGACAAGCCGCTGATGAAAATCCTGCAACTCGATGAGTTGTGGATCTGCTATCACGGTGCCGCTGGCAGTTAACGGTAACAAGGCGCCGCGATGTCGGGTCTGTTTTGAGCCTGACCCCAGTGCTAATAATCCTCCATGAGGATAAGGCCCAAAGGCGGGGAGTCGGACCAAGGCTTCCAGATCCGGTTTGCGTTTCTTTCGCTTCGCGGGTGAGTTTGGGAGCTTGCCATCAAACAGGCGTACCAGCTCGCCGGGAGCATGCTCGCCGAGGCAGCTGAAGACACCTAAGTGGAGCTCATCGTCGGCCACTACGTAGAGTAGATCGGCTATTTGCACGAGCCCGCTCGCGGCGCTGAGATAGGGTTGGCGGTCGGTACCGGTCGGCACCCCTAAAGTCAGACTGCGCACCGGCGTTAGTTCGAGCATGCGCGTTAGGAGCTCTACAAACTCAACGCTGCAAGCGCGCCAGTTGATCGGTTAAGCGCGTGATCTGATCGCCGAGGTCGGTGGCCCGTTTGCGTTCCTTGTCGACGATTTCGGGCGGTGCCTTCGCGACGAATGATTCGGTCGCGAGCTTGCCTTGAACGCGCTGGAGATCCTGGGTCATTCGCGCAAGCTCTTTGCCAATCCGTTCGCGCTCTACGTTGATGTCGATTAGATCGAGCAACGGCACCAGCAAGGTTGTCTCACCGGCAAGCGCCGTGGTCGCGTCTGGATCATCGACTTCATCGATGCGCTCGATCTTCTCGACTCTCGCCAGCTGTTTGATATAGCCCTCTAGCGCCTGCAGCGCCTGTCGTTCCGCCGTGCTCCCGCCGTGGACTTTCAACGGAATTCGCTTGCTCGGTTCAAGGTTGCTCTCGGCGCGGATCCGACGCACCCCGAGGATGACCGTTTTCATCCAATCTAGCGTGCGCGCAGCCGCGTCATCTGGGGCGACTTCCGCCACGTTCGGGAAAGGTTCCAACATCACGGTGTTGCCACGTTTGCCCATTAGCGGCGCGACCTTGCACCAAATTTCATCCGAGATGAACGGCACCAGCGGATGCATCATGCGCAAGCTGAACTCCAGCACTTCGACCAAGGTGTGGCGGGTCGCGTGCTTTACTTCATCCGGCGCCTGTTCATCGTTCAGGGTGACTTTCGCCAGCTCGATGTACCAGTCGCAGTACTCATCCCACACGAATTCATAGATCGCCTGTGCGGAAAGATCGAACCGATAACTTTCAAAACTATCGCGGACTTCACCAAGCGCGGACCGCAGGCGGTGGCGGATCCACCGCTCCGGTAGCCCGTAACTCGCGACAGACGGGGTTCCTTTGAGGGGGTTGTCGCCCACCATCATCAACACGAAGCGGGTTGCGTTCCAGATTTTGTTGCAGAAATTACGGTAGCCATCGATCCGGCCGAGATCAAAACGCACGTCGCGGCCTTGCGTCGCCATCGACGCAAACGTAAAACGTAAGGCGTCCGTGCCGTAGCTCGGGATCCCGTTCGGGAACTGGCGACGGGTGGCGACCTCGATTTTTGCCGCGTCTTCCGGCCGCATCAGGCCGGTGGTGCGCTTGACGACAAGTGGCTCAAGAGTTATGCCGTCAATGAGATCGATCGGGTCAAGAATATTGCCCTTCGACTTTGACATTTTATTGCCTTCAGCGTCGCGCACGAGGCCATGAATGTAGACTTCGCGAAACGGCACCTCGCCCATGAACTTCAAGCCGAGCATGATCATGCGAGCGACCCAGAAGAAAATAATGTCGAAGCCGGTGACGAGCACCGAGGTCGGATAAAACGTCGCGAGTTCGGGTGTCTTATCCGGCCAGCCCAAGGTAGAAAACGGCCACAAGGCCGACGAGAACCAGGTGTCCAGCACATCCGGATCCTGGGTTAGCGCGACATCGAGGCTGAGTCCGGCTTTGGCGCGCGCTTCGGACTCGGTGCGTCCAACGTAAATATTCCCGCTTCGGTCGTACCATGCTGGAATGCGATGCCCCCACCACAGTTGTCGGCTGATGCACCAATCATCGATGTTGCGCATCCATTCGAAATACGTCTTGCTCCAATTCTCCGGCACAAAGCGGATCCGGCCATCTTCAACACACTTAATCGCAGGTTCGGCGAGCGGCGCGATGCTGACAAACCATTGGTCCGTGAGATAGGGCTCAATAACCGCCTGCGAGCGATCACCACGTGGCACCATCAACTTATGGGGATCCACGCGCGCGAGTAGGCCTTGAGCTTCTAGATCCGCGACGATCTTTTTGCGCGCCGCGTACCGATCGAGCCCGCGATACGCAGCCGGCGCGTTGTCGTTGATCGCGGCGTTGTCCGTAAAGATGTTGATTTTCGGCAACGAGTGCCGTTCGCCCACGATGTAGTCATTGAAATCGTGTGCCGGCGTAATTTTGAGGCACCCGGAACCGAACGCGGGATCGACGTAGCTGTCGGCGATGACCGGGATGCTGCGATCACATAACGGGAGTTTCAGATATTTGCCGATGATGCGACGATAACGCTCGTCTTCCGGATGCACCGCAACCGCAACGTCACCCAACAAGGTTTCCGGCCGGGTGGTCGCAACCACCAAATGGCCGGTGCCATTCTCCAGCGGATATCGGATATGCCAGATCTGGCCTTGTTCTTCCTGAGAAACGACTTCGAGATCCGAAATTGCGGTATTCAACACCGGATCCCAGTTCACCAGGCGTTTGCCGCGATAAATCAGCCCTTCTTCGTGTAGACGTACGAACACTTCGGTCACGGCTTTGGACAGCGCCGGATCCATCGTGAAGCGCTCGCGACTCCAGTCCATTGACGCGCCCATTCGTCTCAGCTGTTGAGAGATCGTGCCGCCGGATTCACTCTTCCATTCCCACACGGCTTCGATAAATTTTTCGCGGCCCAGATCGTGACGTGATTGCCCCTTCAGCCCGAGTTGCCGTTCGACAACCATTTGCGTCGCAATGCCGGCGTGATCGGTACCGCACTGCCAGAGCGTCGAGTGGCCCTGCATGCGGTGGTACCGGATTAGCGCGTCCATCAAGGTGTCTTGAAACGCATGCCCCATGTGCAAGCTGCCGGTGACATTCGGCGGTGGAAGCATGATGCAGTACCGCGCATCGCCGGCGCTCGGCTTGAAATGTCCGGCCTGCTCCCAGGCCGCATAGCGCGCTCGCTCAATGGCATGGGGTTCGTAAGTTTTCGCGATCGAGGGTTCGAACTTCATGGCAGTGGTCGATGTTTTTGCTGAAGAGCCGGCGGTTGGTGACGAGGTCGATTCCGCTGGCGTCGGCAGCGTGCGAAAGAGCATAGGATCTATACCGTCTACGCGCTCGGTTAAGCGTGGCAAGATAACGCCGGGAGGTGGGCGGCGACCCCCCACGACTTCCTGCAATTCTTCGCGTTTGGTTTCGATTAAAGCTTCGAGCTCATTGATCGTCTCGTCGAGGGTCGGGTCGCTCACGCCGCGGTGCCTTGATGGGTCGCGAGCTGATAGCCACGATCTTTGTAAAACCGATAGCGTGCGCGGGCGAGCGCGCGGCCATGGTCATCGTGTCCAGTGGTCTCAATCACGCGTTCGAATTGACTAAAAAACCCCGGCACCTCGATGTGTAAATTGAAGAGCGTATCCATCGCGTCGATCCCAAGCTCAGCGCAGCCGAGGGTAACTATCGCGTGCGCCGCCTGAGCGGAATCCAAAGTCGCGTGCGGAATAAAACTCGTGTCGTGAAACGTCCAAAGCAGTTCATCCAGTCCCTCGACCATATCCTGGTCGAGGCAGTGCACATGCACCCGGCGGCCTGCCTGCAATGACCGCTCGATTAATTCGCACACGAAGATGTCGTGTTGGCGTCGTGCTTGCGCCGAGAACACATGAAAATCGATGGTGGTCACCGACGCTACCCACAGCGATTCAAAATAAACTCCATGAGCAAGGGCACCGGCCGACCAGTGGAGCCTTTCGCCTTGCCCCCAGTCCAGGCCGTCCCTGCAATATCGAGATGGGCCCAGCGGTAGTCCTTCGCGAAGCGGGCAAGAAAGCACGCCGCCGTAATCGTGCCGGCTTCCCGGCCGCCGACATTGGCCATATCCGCGAACGGGCTCTCGATCTGCTTTTGATACTCGTCCCAGAGCGGCAGTCGCCAGGCGCGGTCGCCAATGCGTTGGCCGGCAGCCAAAAGCTCTTCGGCGAGTGGGTCGTGATTGCTCAGCAATCCGCTTGCATGGCTACCCAACGCCACGATACAGGCACCGGTCAAGGTCGCGATATCGATTACAACATCGGGTTCAAAGCGGGCGCTGTAGGTTAGCGCGTCACACAGGATCAAGCGACCCTCGGCGTCAGTATTCAAAATCTCGATAGTTTGCCCCGACATGCTGGTGACGACATCGCCGGGTTTACTGGCGGCGCCGTCCGGCAGGTTTTCGGTGGCTGGTGCGACACCCACCACGTTAATCGGCAGTTCGAGTTCGGCCACGGATTTCATGATCCCCAGCACGCATGCCGCGCCCGTCATATCGAATTTCATCTCATCCATGGCCGCTGCGGGTTTGATCGAGATCCCACCGGAATCGAAGGTCACGCCTTTTCCTACTAACACAATAGGCTTCGCGGTCGGTCCGGCTCCCCGGTATTCGAGAGTGATGAGCTTCGGCGGTTGTCGACTGCCGCGGGCGACCGACAGCAATGATCCCATGCCCAATTTCTGCATGTCGGCTTCGTTCAAGACCGTGCATTTAAGCGACGGGTAGGTCTTCGCAAGCTCCTCGGCGGTCTCGGCCAAGTGGGTCGGTGTACAGTAGTTGCCAGGCAGATTCGCGAGATTTTTAGTCAGGTCGAGACCTAGCGCAATGGCTTTGCCGAGCTGGATCCCGGCCATGGTTCCGGCGCCGGTTTCGTCGTCGCCGTGCAGCCAGAGGCGGGAGAGCAAGGGCTTGCGCGATGGCTTGCTTTTTAAGCGATCGAAGCGATAGGCGGCCGATCTAAACGCCACGCTGAGTTGGCGCGCTTTCCATTTCAGATCATGTTCCTTGACCTCAATCTCGCCGAGCGCACTGATGGCGTTCTTCAGGCCCGCATCGGTGATCGCCTTCGCGACCTTGCCGAGCATCGATGAATATTCTGTTCCGGTAATGCCTTCCACTTTACCCGCGCCGACGAGCAGGACGCGTTCGGCTTCAATGCCGGCGACGTCGGGGAGCATTAGCACTTCGCCCACCGTGCCGTTAATATCCCCTCGTTTGATGATTCGGCTAAGTGCGCCGTGACTGGTTTTATCGAGCGCTTGCGCGCTGGGGCTCAGGCGTTTGCCAGCAAATACCGCGACAGCGATGCAGGCGGTCTTCAAGCTGCGCACGCTGCCTTGTTTGAGCGAAATCTCCATCATCAATAGTGCTCCGCATGGATTCCAATCCCCGCTATCCTATTCGTTCGTTCAACAGGCCGTAAAGCACAGCACACCATGAAGATTTTGGATCGCTACATCGCTTGGACGATTATCTCTTCTACGGTAACGGTGCTAATTGTGTTAGTCGGGATCTTCAGCTTTTTTGCGTTCATCGATCAGCTTGAGGACGTCGGGCGCGGTGACTACGGGTTGGCCAAGGTGGTCGTGTTCGTGCTTTTCAGTGTCGCGAACCTGACCTACGAAATGTTTCCCATGGCCGCCTTAATCGGCTCCTTGATCGGGTTCGGAACCATGATGCGTAATGGGGAAGTCGCTGTGATTCGCTGCAACGGCGTTCCAAAATCCCGAATCGTTTTCTCAGTAGTCAAGGCTGGGATGGTGTTGTTGATCGCGGCGATGATTATCGGCGAATTCATCGCCCCGCCCGCGGAGCGCTTTGCGCACGATTACCGCACGATCGCGATTAATAACCGGATTACCTTCAAATCAGAAAACGGCTTCTGGGCGCGTGATGGCAACAGCTACATCAACATTCGAGAGATCCTCCCAGGTGACCAACTGCGCGACGTGTACATCTATGAATTCGATAACAGCAACAAGCTCAGACTCAGTACTTACGCCGAGTTTGCCCGCTACACTGGTCGCGACTGGGTGTTGCAGAATATTTCACAGACCAGTCTTGATGATGATGGCTTGCGTAAACGCACTCTCCCCCAAGCGGCCTGGGACTCGATATTAAAGCCGGACCTATTGCAGATGGTGACGATTAATCCAGACAGTTTGTCGATCTGGAATTTGCTTAAATACAGCCGGTATCTCAACACCAACGGCCAAAACGCCCAGCGCTACGAGCATGTGCTGTGGCTGAAATTGACCTACCCGTTAGCAACCGTCGTGATGGTGGTCTTGGCCGTGCCAATGGTGATGCGCGCGAATCGCAGCGTCACGGTTGGGCAGCGCGTGTTGGTCGGTGCCCTCATTGGTCTAGGATTCCATTTACTCAATCAAGCCACCGGACACTTGGGGGTGGTCTACGAAGTGCCACCGATCTTGAGCGCGACCGGACCGGCGTTGTTAATGTCGTTCGCGGCGTTTTATTTATTAGCGAAGACACCTTAGACCCGGATTAAGTGCGTAGCGGACACCCGGTCGTGCCAAGCTCGACCGTCCCGATCGAAGACTGCCCACAACACTCCCAAGCCAGCCGGCACCCAGCCCAGCAAGGCGACGACGAAACGAGCTGCGGTTTGGCTCCAACTCGGCAAGCCACCGGTCGCGCTGTCCACAATGCGTATTTTCCAGCTTCGCATGCCCAAAGTCTGTCCGCGACGCCAGCAGTAGCCGAAATAGGCGTACGTCGTGCAAACGAGATATCCGGTGAACCACCATGTCGCGGTCTCAAGCGCGGCTCCACGACGCAACGCGACAACCACTCCACCGGCCACGAAGCAAACCGCGAAGACCGCGAAACAATCGTAAAGAATCGCTGCCAAGCGACGCCACAACGGAACGTCGGCAGGCGGTGGAAGCTTCTTTGATACCGTAACACCCATGGCTGACTGGCGAATGGAACCGGAAGGCGATGAATCTGTCACAATGGATTCCAACACGGCAAGCAGTGCGAAGGGCAGCAGTGTCGCAGTATCGTCATACGTCGGGCAGATCCCCACTCAGCGGAATGAAAATTCCAGGTTTGGTGCAACTTTTTGGTTGGCGCTTGCCGCTTGGTGTTGTGCTACTGAGTTGGGCTTTGGCCAGTACCGCGCATCCGTTGGGCAAGGTGCCAGGCGACTTGGTCGAGGTCGAAGGGCGACTCATGCATCTGTACTGTCATGGTACGGGTAGCCCAACCGTAATCTTGGATACGGGCTTGGGCGGAGCCTCCCTGGAATGGTTACCGGTATTAAAACGCGTGGCGCGCTTCACTCAAACCTGCCTCTACGATCGCGCGGGTTACGGCTGGAGCGACATGGGACCGTACCCACGCACGAGTTCGCGGGAAGTCGATGAACTGTATTTGCTCCTCAGCAATGCCGGGTTACCCGGCCCATTTATACTGGTGGGCCATTCGTTTGGCGGATACAACGCGCAATTGTTTGCGCGTCGTTATCCGTTTTTAACCGCCGGCCTAGTGCTGGTCGATGCCTCACACCCGGAACAGATTGAACGCTTCCAGGCGCCACCGTACAACATCAAGACCGCACCCACGAGTCGCTATGGAACCGTCCAATTCGGCGAAGCGCCGCCGTTTCACCACAGCCTGTCACGCCGCGCGCGTCTGTTGACACTCTATCAATATAAAAATTGGAAGCCGCGCCGCACAATGTCGTACGAATTGCTAGGCTTTCGCGACAGTGCGCAGGCCTTACACGGTGCCCAACCGCTGGCCCCACTGCCCTTGGTAGTACTGACCCGCGGCAAACGGGTATGGCCCGCGGACGATCGAGGTACCTCGCTCGAGCATTTGTGGGTCACCCTGCAAGCGGAACTCGCAGCGCTCAGTCCGACGAGCGCACACTTGGTGGCGTTGAATAGCGGCCACATGGTGCACTTGGAGCAGCCCGCCTTGGTGAGCTATGGCATCGCCTTGGCGTTCGATGCGGCGACCCGCACGCGTCCACGAAAGCAGGGAACATCGGCGATCGACGCGATGCAAAGTCTCGATGGCGCAATCTCCGATGCGCTGTGGTTAAGCGACTCGCTGAGCGTCCACGCGGCGGAAGCCATCGCCGAGCTCGCAGTGCCAGTGGTTCGGGCCGTCATTCACTAGTGGAACTACGTTCGCTCGCCCTTGAGGCGTTGCTGGCGAGTGACCCTGAGGCGAAGCTCACGGCAATTAAAGTGCTTATCGGATCACGCGGCCTTCGTGTTGATCCCGCGCGCATCCTCGACAGCCCATTACTCCCAGGTCGACCGGTGAGACCGGTGATGGTCCACCCCGTACAGGTGCCAAAGCGCCGATTGGGTACCGCGCTAGGTCGCGCCGCGCTGATCCACGCGTTATGTCACATCGAATTCAACGCCACCAATCTTGCACTCGACGCGATTGCCCGCTATGCCGGGCTGCCAGTGGCTTACTACCGCGACTGGTTGCAAGCGCTATCTCGCCACCCGCCGGCTTGGTTCGCTTGGTTGCAATCATGAGCACGCGCAAGCCCGCGCTGCTGATGTATTCCAGTGCCGAGAGAACGAACAACAGGCGATCCCCACCAGCCTTGCAAGCTTCCAAATGGGGCAACAGTGCTTCGTTGAAGCCATCTGCCGTGTGGTGATCGATCCGGCCGACCGGTTGCAAGATTACCGTACCGGCGCGGCGCTCGGCGCGTAACTCCATGGGCGATCCTCGAAGGATTCTTGTCGATGCCTGATTCTAGGTCGTGAACGCAGAATTCAGCAAACGGAGGCTATTGGGGTGGCGTGATACCCCGAAATTTCCGCAGATCGCGAATGGCTTTCAGGTGCATGGGGTTGAGAAGCAGCGCCGCTAGCCGATGGAGTGCCCAGAGGATCCGGGCATACCCTGGAAAAACAATGATCGCGCGATTGCGTTCGATCCCGCGCAGGATTTGCGCCGCCGCGTGTACCGGTGAGAGTGGGGTAAACGGCAGGTTGCGCATGAATTTCGCGCGATCGAGATTAATGACGGGAGTATCCACCAAAATATTCGTCTGGATGAACCCTGGGCATACCGCGCTGACCCTCACCCCGAGATCTTGGGCTTCCGCCCGCAGTGACAGCGATAAGCCAACGACAGCATGTTTAGTCGTCGCATACGGCACGTTGGTTGGGAACGGCACAAGGCCTGCAAGCGAGGCGATATTGACGATATGCCCGTGTCCTTGGGAGGTCATTTGTTGATAGGCAGCGTGGGTACCGTACACGACACCCATCAAGTTCACGTCAAGCACCTGCCGCCAATGGGCAAGTTCAAGATCGCGGGCGTCTCCGGTCACCGAAATCCCGGCGTTATTGATCATGAAGTCGAGGCGGCCATGGCGCGCGACGGTGGCTTTGACCAATGCTTCGACCTGCTCAGCGTCCCGCACATCGAGGGGGACCGCATAGGCTGTGCCACCGGCCTGCTGGATGGCGGCAACGACGGTCGCGGCGCGCTCCGGTAGAAGATCGGCACAGATCACCTGGGCACCACGCTCTGCCAGCGCCTGGCTTAAAGCCGCCCCGATGCCAGATCCCGCGCCGGTGATCAGGGCGATTTGGTCTTTGAATGAATACATTAGGTTCTCCGGGCGACGCTAATTCGCCGCCCAACGGCTGCTGGCGGCAATGGAAAGGTCTGGTGGTGGCGGCGTAATTGCTCCAATTGCGCCAGGATGTCCGGTGGAAACGGTGACGCGCGACGCGTTAGCAAATTCACGTGCAACATCATCTGTTCCTGGCTCGCGAGCAGGGTCTGCTCACGGTACATTTCTTGGTAAAGGTGCGCGCGTTTGGCATCAAAGTCGAGCAGACGCGATTCGATCCGTAGCCTATCGCCTCGTAGCCTATCGACCAGGCACGCTTCGTTTTGGTAGAGGAGATGTCCTTCTACGACCATCCACGAATTCTCCGTGCGAGCGGTGTATTCCAAACCCATCCCGAACGCTTTGACGAATTCATCGCCAGCCAGATCGAAGACCACGGCGTAAAACGCGGGCATCGGCTGATAGTCCTCAATCCAGCTCGCGGCGTATTCGACGGTGATGGGGCCGGTGGGTTGCTGCATGAAATGGCGTGTGAAATGAGTGTTCCGGGGATTCTCGCCGCCTTGGAGTTTGCCTCGCAATACGTAGGACCCAGAAAAATCCGACCCTCGTGGCTATTTGGATCCGGGGCCGCGCGCGCTAAACTCGACCCACAGTCAGCAAATGAGGGTTCGCAGATGGAAGTCGGTATCGTACAAATCATGCAAAGTTTCGGCTGGGACAACATGACAGACGCCCAGGTCTACGAGGATGAGACAAAACTCGCGGTCATGGCGGATGAACTCGGCTACGACCACGTGTGGACGGTTGAGCATCATTTTGAGGACTATTCGTTCTGTCCGGACAACTTCGTGTACCTGGCCAACCTGGCGGCCAAGACCAAGCGGATTGGATTGGCGACTGGCGCATGCATCGTACCGTGGAATCTCCAGCCACTGCGCATCGCCGAAAAAGCTGCGTTACTGGATTTGCTCTCCGGTGGGCGCGCGATCCTGGGTCTCGGTCGCGGCTTGTCGCGCCGGGAATTCAGCCAGTTCGGGGTGTCGATGGATGAATCCCGCGAGCGGTTTGACGAGGCCGCGCCACTAATTCTTGAAGCGTTGGAAACCGGCTTTTTCCCCGAGCATCATGGCAAGTTTATCAATCAACCCAAAGCGCCACTGCGCCCACGCCCCGAAAAAAGCTGGCGGGACCGGGTGACTCAGGTTGCGATGAGTCCAGACTCTGGCGAGCAAGCCGCGAAACTGGGTGCGCAAATGATGGCGTTCAATTACAAGGCACCCGAGCAGCAGCGTCAGGAATGCGCGGATTACGCGACCTCCTTCCGCAAATACCACGGCCGCGACCCACGTCCGCCGTTGCTCACAGACATTTCGGTGTGTGACTCAGATCCAAAGCGCGCGCGAGAGAATGCCGAGAAATACTGCGCTGGCTATTGTTTGTCCGTGCTGCATCACTACGAAATGCTTGGTGAACATTATAAAGAGGCCAAGGGCTACAAAGCCTATGGCGATGCCGTCGATGCGATGCGGGCGATGGGCAAGGATGGGATCGCAAAATCCTATGTCGACTTACAAGTCTGGGGTACTCCCGATCAAATGCTGCGCAAATTTGAAGAGCGCTGGGAGTATATGGGAGCGTACGGGGTGCTGTGCTCATTCCGCTTCGCGGGCATGCCGTTTGAAGTAAGCGAACGCAGTATCAAGCTTTTCGCGAAGGAAGTTCTACCGGTGTTGCGGTCGTGGACTAAGGAGCAGGGGCCGCGCAAAGCGTCGGCGGCGGCGTAAATAATTCCCGGCCTGAGACCGGATTAAGCCCAGTCTCAGGCCGGGGGAAGCCCCGACTAGGCGACGCGTTGCGTGCGCACTTCCCGCACCCAACTGCCGCGGCGATGGTTTTGGGTCGCCACTTCGCCGGGGTTAAACCTTTCCGTCAACAATGCCAGGCAATCGAGTGGGTCGGCGTCACCGCACATGAACACATCAATCGCGGCATAACCGACTTCTGGCCAGGTATGGATGGTGATGTGGCTTTCGGCCAATACCGTCACGCCACTCACCCCTTCGCCATCCCCGAAGTGATGGTAGTGCGAATGCAGGATCGTGGCCCCCGCTGCGCGCGCACCGTCTTCGAGTGCACGACAGATATAATCCGGTTCGCGCAAATGGTCCGCGCCCCAGAATTCAACCAACAAATGGTCACCTGCATAACGTTCGCCGTTGGCATCCGTTTTGAAGTGGTCCAGGGAATTTTTTTTCACGCCAATCCTCCCGTGATTTGCTGCATCCATCGTGGTAGAACAAAGCTCGCGACGTGGAGCTCCGGTGTGTAATGGCGGGTCTCAACTTGCGCGGCCGCGAACAGGCGGTGGATGTCGTTCACATTCGGTTCAAGAGTCGCGCTCGAATCGCTCGCCATCCCTAGAGTCATGTTTCCGCCGTAATAGGTGGGAACCGCGATCACATAACAACGCGCTTTCAAGCCTAAGCCTCGGAGTAATTGCATGCTTTGGCGGGATTCCTGTGGTTGTAGAAAAATCACGCCGTCCTGCAGTGCCAGTACACCGCCCGGGTTGAGTGCGTTTCGACACAACGTGTAGAACGTCTGGGAGAACAGTACTTCGGCCGCGCCGATCGGATCGGTTGAATCGACCAGAATCACATCGTATTTACGCTTTTCCCGCTGCATGAATTCAAACGCATCCTCGATGACGAGTTCTGCCCGCGGATCCTGATAGATCGCCCCCGCGTTGTTCAGGCTCGGCATCTGAGTGATGCAGTAATCGACCACCGTGCGATCGATTTCGACCATATCGACATGATCAATAGCGTGCTTGAGCACTTCGCGCAAAATACCGCCATCGCCACCACCGACAATCATCACGCGCTTAGGGTTCGCGCAACCGAACATCGGCACATGGGTCAGCATTTCGTGATAGATGAATTCGTCCTTCTCGGTGGTCTGGACAATGCCATCCAACACCAACACTCGGCCCCAGCGCTGGGTCGCGAAGATTTGGACCTTCTGGTACGGCGTCGCGCCCTCGAACAAGAGCGCGTCAGCGGTGAATCCCTGGAAGACCTCGTCGCCGTACAAGGTCTCTTGGACACGGTGTCCCACCGGCCCCTATACCGCCTTGGCCAGCACTGGCGTGAACCGGCCACGCTCGAGCACGTGCATGTCGACGGTTTCGGGCGCGAAGAACTTACGGCACACCTGCACCGCGACCTCGCTGTCGAAGCGCTTGCAGGAGAAGACATCGATATAAACCTGTCCCAGGTTCTCAGCGAAATGAGCGCAGATATTGGAAGTTTCGATGAGCTGCAGCAGGGTATAGCCGGCAGCGTCGTAGGAATGGGCGGCGAAATGCTCGAGTTGAGGTTCGCCGTAGGCCTTCATCTTGATGGCGTCGATGAGTTCGAAAACCCAGGCGCGGAGATGATCAGCGTTTGTTAGACGGTCACGCGGGCAACCAGCAAGATCCAGAACTAAATGTTGACCCCAGATGGGTGCTTCTTGATTCATGTTTAGAAACCCTCGTAGTTAAAAGTTGGGTGTTACCCCATCACGAGTGCGGCGCCACCGTGAGCGCCGCGTTTCTAGACTGCAGGCGAACTATCGGAGGAGCCTCCTCGGCAGACGACTTGTCCAGTTACTGGAACAACTCACAAAACCTCCTGAATATCGAAGAGGGCGCAATTTACACTTTTCGCATTTGATTGCAAGAAAATTTTGCCCCGGAGGATGACTGAGCAATTACCTGTGAATCGTCTGTAGCCAAGGTACCAGGGCACGCATTGCGGCGAGGTAGGCGAGGAAGTCAAAATGGTCCACGTCGTTCACTACCGAGAGGGCCGCATTCGCTCCGGCTGCGGCTCGCGCGCTCACCCGCGCCTCAAAGTCACCGAGAGGGAAAAGCTGATCAGTCCGCGAATGCAGCGCGTGAAAGGGTGTGGTGATCGCTTCCAGTGATTCCGGTATCCGCCCAGCGATCGGTACCGCAGCGGAAAAGTGGTTTTCCTGGGTTACTAGTTGATGCCAGCAGCCGATCGCACCCAAACTATAGCCAGTGATAACGCGCTGCTGCGAATTCGTTTCATAGGTTGCTTCGAGGAGCGGCAGTAGGCTGCGCAACAGCGCGAGATTGTCCTTGCTTTGCCAATCACCGCCGACGCTCACCGGGGCAGCAATTACCGCATTCAGCGCCTGCCACGCAGGCTGCACGAGCGATCCGACGAGCGCTTCTCCATAGTACCCGTGCGGCTGCCCACCGTAGTGCAGCACCAGCACGAGAGGCGCTCCGCGCGGTTGCGTTGGTAGTTGCAAACTGAGGCGTGCATTGACTAAACCGGTCCGCGCCAATTCACATTGATGCAGACCACTGCTGTGCGGTGCCGGGGTCGAAAATATCATTTACTGCATGCCATACAAGGCGGGAATTGAACACGGCAGGAACTGGCGGGGCAAAACCTCATCGATTTCACTGGCACCCGGGCTTGTGTCGCGCCATAAGGGTTGTGCATAGGCACCGCCATGGGCTGAACGAAAGCAGCCGATGACCGGACCTCGACGCTTGGATTCGCCGCGTTTGATAACCACCCCAAGCTCGCCGCTTTTTAGCCGCACAAAGATCCCGGGAGGATAAACGCCTAGTAGGCGGATGAAGTCCGCAGCTAATCCGGCATCGATATGGGTTCCACGCAATAAAAATATCTCGCGTAACGCGTTCTGCGCGTGGACACCGTCGCGATACTGTCGGGGCAAGACCATCGCCGCGTAGATGTCGGCCAACGCAACAAGGCGGGATGGCGGGCTGATCGCCGATCCCTTCAGACCAAGCGGGTACCCGCTACCGTCCACTTTTTCATGATGGTGGCGCACGACGTCGAGCCACACCGGATCGGTGACACCCGCTTTCTGCAGCAGTGTCGCGCCAAGCAAGGGGTGCTCGTTGACTAACGAGCGCTGCGCAGGATCTAACGGCGAACTTTGCCGCGCGGCATCCTGCTGTAGCGCGAACATGCCGAGATTACAGGTTAACGCGGCTGCTCTAATTGACCCGCGCAGCAGTGAATCGAGCGCTCGGTTTCGAGCGACGACTTCGCAGGTAATCGCGACCATTAACGGGTGAATTTCCGCATACGGGGCGAGATCATCCACCAGTAACACGCACAAGAGGGTATCGACGTGTTCGGTGATCAGGCTCTCAAGGTCCGTGCTGAGCGCGGCGATCGCTTCGACCAGGGCCGAGGTCGGTGCCGTAGCGCCGAAATGAAGTGTTTCGCGAAGCGAGTCTCGGATCGCGTTCAGGCGAACGACAGGCGAACCGTCGCGTTCCAAAGTCTCGTTGTGCAATTAAAATCCCACAGCTGTTACCGCCCGTTGCCACACAGCGAGCGGCTACCGAGCCTCGCAGCGTGAAGTAATCGCGAATCGCGCTGGAGTCTGCAATGACTCCTCCTTTGAGTGTGTCGCCCGCATCGGCATACGCTTTAATCCATTGAGCAGAATGCGCTCAGCCGTTTTTGCCTAGTCGGGTTTACCCGCTGCCGGCCTCTAAAGCGGCGAGGACCGCTGCCGGATGAGTTTCGGCTTTCGGTACTTTGCGCCAGTGTTTGCGAACCTTCCCGTCGCCGCCAACCCACACGGTCGAACGGATCACGCCCAGTGATTTTTTTCCGTAGAGCATCTTCTCGCCGAAGGCGCCGTACTTTTCCATTACTTTCTTCGATGGATCGCTGAGTAGGATAAAGGGGAGTTCGTACCTTTCTGAAAACGCGGTGTGCGAGGCGGCACCATCGGGCGAGATTCCGAGAATAACCACACCACGCTTTTCCAAGGCTGGCCAAAGATCACGAAATCCGCAGGCTTCTTTAGTGCATCCGGGGGTGTCGTCTTTGGGATAAAAGTAGATGATCACATCATGGTCCCTGAACTCGGCCAAGGTACGGGTCTCGCCAGCGGCATCGTTTAAACTGAACGCGGGTGCGGCTGACCCTTCTTCAATCGCCATCGGGGTTTCCTTTTTCGTTCGTCGTAGTTAAACCGCGCCAGTATGAATCGCGCGCGGATACTGTACCAGTAAGGCGGGGTTAGATCCGACGGAAACGCGGGATAAAAGTGTACCAGTCCTAAGCCTATAAGCTGCCGGGTTAAACGGTGAGCGGAAGGCGTAAAGGATGTACACAGTGGAACTCTACGTA
>SHZM01000109.1 GCA_009692265.1 Gammaproteobacteria bacterium | reverse complement strand
CTCAAATAATCAGCAGGGTAAGTTGAACACCTGGCTCAGTTTTCGCTCGGCACAAGCCTCATTAGTGGCTCAATTTTCGGTCGGCGCCAACAGGCTATCGCAGGTGTAGTCAAAACTGTAGCAATCTGATGCAGTAAGCTATACCCCGTCGATGCTGCCAGAAGGAATTGAGTTCATGCCTGTCTCTCAAGTGGATATATGTTAGGTATAGCAGGATAAGTCTGAAAGTATTTATCACCGCGCGAGCCGATTATCCCCGCATGCCCATTCTGTGACCGGCTTATCAGACCTTTGGAAGAATCTGCTACTACTCAATCATCAAAAATCCTGTGCGCAAGATTATCCACATCGACATGGACGCGTTCTATGCGTCCGTAGAACAACGTGATGACCCTACTTTGCGGGGCAAACCCGTAATCGTGGCTTGGCGTGGCCCACGCTCGGTCGTCTGCGCAGCATCCTACGAGGCCCGTAAGTTCGGTGTTAAGTCAGCGATGCCCGCGCTGTGGGCTGAACGCCTTTGTCCCGACGCGAAATTTGTCGCGCCGGATTTCGGTCGGTATCGCACTGTTTCCCAACAAGTCCGTGCGATATTTCACCGCCACAGCGATTTAGTCGAACCGCTGTCGCTCGACGAGGCGTATCTGGATGTTTCGGTCAATAAGCACAATCTACCAACGGCCACTCGGGTGGCGCAGATGATTCGTCGCGAAATCCGTGCGGAGACTGCGCTAACTGCCTCGGCTGGTGTCGCGCCCAACAAATTTCTAGCGAAAATCGCATCGGATTGGCGCAAACCTAATGGGTTGTTCGTGATCCAACCGCATGAGGTGGAAAACTTTCTGGCGCCATTGCCGATCGGACGACTTCCTGGTGTTGGCAAGGCGACGGAGCGTCAGTTGCAACTGCTTGGGATTTCCACGGTACGGGAATTGCGCGTGGTACCCCGCGCGGAGCTCACTCATCGATTTGGACGCTACGGCGAACGGCTTTACCAATTGGCAAGGGGCGAAGACGAACACGCGGTGGAGTCCGACAGGCCGCTACAGCAAGTCTCGGTTGAACACACCTTGGAGGCGGATGTTTTGAAGTTCGATCTAGAGCCTTTTATCCATGATCTCGCGCCGCGTCTATGGCTTGCCGCGCAGAAAACGGAACGACCGGCAAAAACGCTGGTGCTGAAGCTAAAGACCGCGACCTTTCAGGGACTCACGCGCAGTATCACGCCACCCACTCCGCTGCGCTCCGCTGAGGAGATCGCTGGACTTGCGATCGGGCTTCTGCGGCGGGTGGACTTACCGCTGAACACGCGTTATCGATTGGTTGGAGTCGCGTTGACCAATCTGGCGACGGAACCCGTGGCCGTCGTGCAACAGGAATTGTTCTAGTACTTCTAAAGCACGGGAAGGATCTGTCGCTACGTTAGATCGAACGGTGATACCCTCCCCTCCTTGTCTACCGTTCTTAAATTGGCGGGCCGATCGATGATCGGTCCGTCCTCTCTTATTCAATTACTCAATCGCTTCGATGGCATCAACTCGTTGTAGGCCGCGCGGAAGTTTGTTGCCGCGCTTGGCGCGTTCACCTCGGTAACTGTCGAGATCTCGAGAGCGGAGCGTCACGAAACGATTACCCGCGACGAGCTTGAGATTCCAGCCCGCCGGCAGTACCGCAATTCCGCGGACAACTTCGTCGCGACTCTTGGCTTTTGAGCTTGGAATATTGATGAGTTTAAGGCCCTTACCCCGCGCAAGCAGCGGTAATTCATTGAGTTTGAAGACGAGCAAATGCCCTGCAGTTGTTACACACGCGAGCTCGTCGGTCGCCGGATCGGTACTTTGGACAGGGGGCAGCGCGAGTGCATCTTGTGGCACCGAAAGTACTGCTTTACCCGCCTTGTTTTTAACGATTAACGTTTCGATAGAGGTCACGAAGCCATAGCCCGCATCGCTTGCGATTACCACCCGCTGCTCATTACTGGCCAAGGTCACCGCCACAAACGGCACGCCGTCCGGGGGACTCAGGCGTCCCGCCAAAGGCTCGCCCATGCCGCGCGCCGAGGGCAGGGTATGGCTGGGTAAGGAATACATACGGCCATCCGCACCGAAAAACAGCGCGAGCTGGTTACTCCGACCGCGGGCTGCGGCGAGATACTCATCGCCACTTCGAAAGCCAAGTTCCTGCGGCAGGATATCGTGTCCTTTTGCCGCCCTGACCCATCCCTTCGCGGACAGGACGACTGTGATGGGTTCAGCCGTGATTAGCTCAGTTTCTGACAACGCCTGGGCTGCCGCTCGATGCACAATCGCGGTTCGGCGAGGGTCACCGAATGCATCGGCATCTGCCACTAGTTCGTCGCGGACGAGCGTCTTTAAGCGACGGGCCGAACTGAGAATGGTCTCAATTCGCTTTCGTTCATTGTCGAGTTCCGCCTGCTCGCCGCGGATGCGCTGCTCTTCCAAGCGGGCCAAGTTGCGCAACCTCAGATCGAGAATGGCCGTCGCTTGAATTTCACTGAGATCGAATCGCGCCATTAGTGCGGCTTTGGGGTCGTCTTCGTAGCGAATAATCCGAATAACTTCGTCGATATTGAGATACGCGATTAAGTAGCCGGCCAGGATATGCAGGCGCTCGTTAACCTTGTCGAGCCGATACTGAAGTCGCCGCCGGACCGTTTCGGTGCGATATTCCAACCATTCGGAGAGCATGCCTTTGAGGTTTTTAACTCCCGGCAATCCGTTCAGGCCAATGACATTGAGGTTCACGCGGTAGGTTCTTTCGAGATCTGTCGTGGCAAACAGATGCTGCATCAACGATTCGAGTTCGACCCGACTGGAGCGCGGCATTAAGACGATTCGGGTCGGCGTCTCATGGTCTGATTCGTCGCGTATGTCTTCGAGCATCGGCAGCTTTTTCTGCTGCATTTGCTCGGCAATCTGCTCGATGATCTTGGCCCCTGACGTTTGATACGGTAGCGTCGTGATGACTACGTTGCCGTTTTCAATGTCGTAGCAGGCACGCATCCGAACGCTGCCGTTACCTGTTTCGTAGATCTGCCGTAGATCATCCGGTGAACTGATGATCTCTCCACCGGAGGGGAAGTCCGGTCCGCGGATGGATTCGCAGAGTTCGGAGATGCTTAGTGACGGTTGTTCGAGTAAGCGTACGCAGGCGTGGACGACTTCCCGCACATTGTGTGGCGGGATATCGGTTGCCATACCCACCGCAATACCCGTCGTCCCGTTCAATAAGATATTTGGCAATCGCGCAGGCAGCAAACGCGGCTCGTCCAGAGTTCCATCAAAATTGGCGACCCAGTCCGCCGTGCCCTGCGTCAGTTCACT
Source organism: Gammaproteobacteria bacterium (assembly GCA_009692265.1). GTDB lineage: Bacteria > Pseudomonadota > Gammaproteobacteria > CAIKBL01. Next base: position 2,610 of record SHZM01000109.1, on the reverse strand, counting down.
CAATAGTGTCTCGGCATACGGGGTTAATTTTGCCTCGGTGTAACGCATCGCGGCGAACGACTTAGGATCGTCCGCCGAGCCCCAATTGCCCTGCCCATCGATTAAGGGATAGCGATAACTAAAAGGTTGCGCCATCAAAACCATCGCTTCATAACACGCGGAGTCGCCATGCGGATGAAACTTACCGAGAACATCGCCGACGGTACGTGCCGACTTTTTATACTTCGCCGCAGCGTTGAGTCCGAGTTCGGACATCGCATAGATGATGCGACGCTGTACGGGTTTCAAGCCATCACCGAGATGCGGGAGCGCACGATCAAGAATGACGTACATCGAGTAATCCAGGTACGCCTGTTCGGTAAACTCCCGCAAGGGTCTGCGTTCGATATTGGCGCGTTCGCCCATGCTTTAACCTACATACTTAATGATTAAGGGAATGCGAAATCCTCAGGCTTAGTCGATCCACGACGCTTCTAATCAGGTGACGATGGCGAGATTACCCCTAAGCTCCAGCCATTCACGCCGATCAGACGCGCGTTTTTTCGCCAGCAGCATATCTAACAAGGCGTCGGTCTCGAATCCAGCTTCCAAGGTTAGTTGCAACAGCAGGCGCGTCTCTGGCGCCATGGTTGTTTCGCGTAATTGCAGCGGATTCATCTCGCCCAACCCCTTGAAGCGCTGGATGCTGATCTTGCCGCGGATTTTGTCGGCCTGAATTTGCTGTAACAGACGCTCTTTCTCCGCCTCATCCTGGGCGTAGAAAACTTCTTTACCGGCATCGATGCGGAACAGCGGTGGCATCGCGACGTAGACGTGACCGGCCTCGACAAGCGGCCTGAAGTGGCGCAAGAACAACGCGCAGAGCAAGGTCGCGATATGCGCGCCATCTGAATCCGCATCGGCCAGGATACAAATTTTCCCATAGCGCAGACCGGATAAATCGTTCGTCCCCGGGTCGACTCCAAGCGCGATCGCAATATCATGTACTTCCTGTGACGCCAGAACCTGCGCGGATTCCACTTCCCAGGTGTTCAGGATCTTGCCGCGCAACGGCAGGATTGCTTGGAACCTCTTACTGCGCGCCTGTTTCGCCGAGCCCCCTGCAGAGTCACCTTCAACGAGAAATAATTCCGATTCGTCCAAATCGTTTGAACTACAGTCGGCCAGCTTGCCGGGCAGCGCAGGGCCGGATCCCGCCAACTTCTTGCGCACAACGATCTTGGCAGCCTTCAAGCGGATCTGCGCGCGTTGGATCGCGAGTTCCGCGACTCTCTCGCCGGCCTCGACATGTTGATGCAACCACAAGGTGGAAGCGTCGCGAACTGCACCCCCCACCAGTGCGGTACAAGCTTGAGACGACAAGCGCTCTTTGGTTTGGCCAGAGAACTGCGGCTCGGTCAGCTTGACGGATAAAATATAGGTACACCGATCGAACACGTCGTCCGCCGTCAATTTGACGCCGCGCGGAAGTAGGCTGCGAAATTCACAAAATTCCCGGACGGCATCGAGCAAACCCTGTCGCAAGCCGTTGATATGGGTTCCGCCCTGAAGTGTTGGCACTAAATTTACGTAGCTCTCCGCGACTATCTCGCCCTCATCCGCGCGCCACGCCAAGGCCCACGACACAGCTTCTTGCGCGGACTCAAAATCGCCCTGCATACCCTCCTGCGGCACCAATTCGGCATCGGGCATCGCGCTCGCGAGGTAGGTTTTTAGACCTTGTTCAAAGCACCATAGATTTCGATCGTTATTCGCTTCGTCGAATAAAGACACAGTCAGACCAGGACACAGCACAGCCTTCGCTCGCAGGAGATGCTTGAGTCGCGGCACCGCGATTTTGAGCGTGTCGAAATACTGCGGATCCGGCGTAAAGCGAATTGCTGTACCCGTATTTTGCCGCCCGACTTTCCCGATCTCAGCGAGTTGGCTGCGCCGCTCGCCGCCCGCGAAGCTCATCGCGTATTCAGTCCCAGCGCGTTTCACCCGGACCTCCAGACGCTGCGACAACGCGTTCACGACGGAGACACCTACCCCGTGTAGTCCGCCTGAGAACTTATAGTGCTTATTTGAAAATTTGCCGCCCGCGTGCAGGCGAGTCAGGATCACTTCGACCCCCGACATTTTCTCGCCTGGATGGAGATCGACCGGCATGCCACGCCCATCATCCGCAACGTCGATCGAGCCGTCGCTGAACAGCGTGACGTCGATCCGCGAACAATGACCGGCGAGGGCTTCGTCGACGCTGTTATCGACAACTTCTTGAACGAGGTGGTTGGGACGGGTTGTATCGGTGTACATCCCGGGCCGTTTACGTACCGGTTCAAGGCCGGTTAAAACCTCTATATCGGCGGCGTCGTAGCGTGCGCTCAAATTAAATCACCAGGGTTTGGGGACAGCATGAGCAACATGCTCAGCGCTGCGCGGGCGGATGGTGGTGGAATGCAGGTGCCGGGTCAAGCGAGAGCCTTGTCCAATGGGGTATGAGTCTGAACAAAGGGCGTGAATCCAACGGAGTATGAGTCTGAAGGGGTAGCTGGGTTCGGTCATGATGCGAGGCATGGTGATCGATATGAACGACAAACAATTAGTGACGCCGGCCCAGTTGCAGGC
>SHZM01000040.1 GCA_009692265.1 Gammaproteobacteria bacterium | reverse complement strand
ACCGCGGCTAGCGCCACTTTCGCTTTGAAGGCCGGTGAGTGGTTCCGGCGAGTTCTCAGGCTCATGTTCTGCTCTTAAATCGAGGCGTATCATCGCCTCATCGGGCAGAAAATCCACTTATCTCACTGTGCAGAATCTCGGGGCCAGCTCTCTTCCGATCGCCGCGGTTACTCAGGGGATGACAGTTACCGCAGTGGTGGATGAGGCGGCTTGGCCGGACGCTTAGGCCTGGCCAAACCGGCGGTTGTGACTGTCGCCGCTTACGAGACGAAGCGCGGCTTCCAGTTCGTGCCTTCGCCGTCGTCTGGTGCAGAGACGTAAGCGTTGCCGCCGCGTTTCGATAGCTCATCCCCATAGCGTCCGAGTTCGAGTCGGGCGATCTGATTGCGATGCACTTCGTCCGGGCCGTCCGCGATGCGGATGATGCGCGCATTCGCATACGCGTACGCCAGGCCGTATTCGGCGGACACGCCAGCCGCGCCGAAGGCTTGAATCGCCCAATCGATGACCTGGCAGGCCATGTTCGGGACCGCGACCTTGATCATGCCGATCTCCTTGAGCGCGCCTTTGTTGCCGACTTTGTCCATCATGTCGGCGGCCTTCAAGGTCAGTAGCCGGCATTGATCGATCATGATGCGGGCATTCGCGACGCGCTCTTGAGTAACTCCTTGTTCAGACACGAGCTTGCCGAAGGTTTTGCGTAGGCGGCTGCGGCGGCACATGCGTTCAAGCGCGCGTTCGGCCGAACCAATCAAGCGCATGCAGTGGTGGATGCGTCCAGGCCCCAAACGGCCTTGCGCGATTTCGAAACCACGGCCTTCGCCGAGCAGCATATTGCTCGCCGGCACTCGGACATCCTTGAAAATAACTTCAGGGTGGCCGTGCGGTGCGTCATCAAAGCCAAAAATTGGATGCATGCGCTTCACCGTTACGCCCGGGCACGGCAGCGGCACGAGGATCTGGGATTGCTGCGAATGTCGACTCGGATTATCGGGATCGGTTTTCCCCATCACGATCATGATCTTGCAGCGTGGATCGAGCGTGCCGGAGGTGTACCACTTGCGGCCATTGATCACGTAATCATTGCCATCGCGAACGATGCGGGTTTCGATGTTCGTCGCGTCCGACGACCCAACGCCGATTTCGGTCATCGCAAAAGCCGAGCGGATTTCACCGTTGAGCAACGGCTTCAGCCACTTCTCTTTCTGTTCCTCGGTTCCGTAGCGCACGAACACTTCCATGTTGCCAGTGTCGGGCGCGGAACAATTAAATATTTCGGGCGCGAAGAAGGACCGACCCATCTCCTCGCACACCGGCGCGTATTCGAGATTGGTCAGCCCCGCGCCGAGCTCGCTCTCGGGCAGAAATAAATTCCACAGGCCTTGGGCTTTCGCTTTTGCTTTCAGGACTTCCATCGTCGGGATCGGTTGCCAGCGGTCACCGTCCGCCAGTTCCTGCAGCATCTTCTCCTCGTTGGGATAGATGTGTTGTTCCATGAACTCGCCGACTGCTTTGACGAGTACTTTGGTCTTGGGGTTGTAATCGAAATCCATGGTGGGCCTCGCTTGAGTTCTGATTGGGCGTGCGTATTCGCGCCGACTCTGCCTCCCTGCGCGAAATTAGTCCAATCAATTCTCGGAATAGCCGCTCATTCCCATTGGTGATGTCCCGCCAATTGCTGCAAGACCTCGCGAAACCACAGATTCGCACCGTCCATGTGAGCACTTTTATGCCAGGCCGCGTGAGTTTCAGCCGGGGGCGTTGCAAACGGCAGCTTCAATACCTGCAGGTGATGCACCAGCGCCAGCGACCGAGGAATACTCGCGGCGAGATCCGAGACGGCCACGATATGGGGTAGGCCTAAATGGTAGGGTGTCCGCAGGACGATTCGACGTTGTTTGCCTAAGCGTTTTAGCGCGAGATCGATCTGGCCGACGCCCTGTCGGCGACTCGACGCATGCACGTGATCGAGCGCGAGGTAGGTTGCCAACGACAAGCGCTTGCCGACACCCGGATGTCCGGGACGCACCGCGCAGACATATTCGTCCTCCAGCACTTTCATCGTGATCACCTGCGGATCGGCGATTGGAATCGCATCGAGCGCGAAATCGATTTCACCCGAGGCCAGCTCATGCACCACGTTCTCACGTCGCAACTGCGAGACTTCAATTTCCATTGGAAGGTTCAGGGCCGTGGTGTGTTGCACGACTCGCGGGATCAACATCGCGGCGGTCATGTCGCCGGCGCTGATCCGAAAGCGTCGCTTACCGCGGCGAGGATCAAAGGCCTCGGCCGAATCGAGCGAGCCGTTGAGCAACTGCAAGGCGGTGCGGACGTTTGCCGCGATCGTCTCCGCGGTGGGGGTCGGGACCATGCCGGCGGCAGTGCGCACGAATAACGGGTCTTTGTACACCGCCCGCAGGCGCGCGAGCGCATTACTGACTGCCGGTTGGGTCAGGTGCAAGACCTCACCCGCGCGGGTCAGACTGCCTTCCTGGTAGACCGCGTCAAAAATACGAAACAAGTTGAGATCGGTGCGCTTCGGAAGGTTTATCACGGAAATTGATGCATCTCTATCAGAAAGATTGATTGGACTAATTATGCGGGGCTTCCTAGCATGCAGCCAGCGTCAGCCTCGGAGAGACTCATGGACTTTCAGCCCAATCCGCGAATTCTCGACATTACCCGCCGCATGCGTGAGATCGTCGACAACGATGTGATCCCGCTAGAACCCCGCTTTTTGTCCGACGGCTTTAAAGCTGTGCAACAAGATCTGGAAGCGGTCAGAAAGAAAATCAAAGCCGCTGGCCTGTGGGCACCGAACCACCCGCCCGAATACGGTGGCATGGGGCTCAACCTCGTCGACCATGGCCTGGTCTCGGAAGTCCTCGGGCGCAGCCCACTCGGGCACTACAGCTTCGGCTGCAATGCGCCGGATGCGGGCAACATCGAAACCCTGCACCTGTTCGGCAATAAGCAACAGAAAGCGGAGTGGCTGCCGCGCATTGTCGGCGGCGAGCGCAGCGCGTTCGTCATGACCGAGCGGGATAACTCCGGCGCCAATCCCATTTTCCTGACCACCACCGCCGTACGCGAAGGCGACGAGTGGGTGTTGAATGGAAAGAAGTGGTTCATCACCGGTGCGGATGGCGCGGTGGTCAATCTGGTCATGGCGTGTACGGATGCCAAAGCCGGCGCGCATGGTCGCCAAAGCATCATCATCGTGCCGTCGGACACTCCAGGTTATTCCATCGATAAAACGACACCGATCATGGGCCACGCCGGCGGCGCGATCTGGGGGCATTGCGAAATCGGCTTCAACAATTGTCGGGTTCCCTACGACAACCTGCTCGGTAAAGAAGGCGAAGGCTTTCGGATGGCGCAGGCGCGCCTGGGACCGGGACGTATCCATCACTGCATGCGCTGGCTGGGGATCTGTAACCGCTCCCTGGAATTGATGACGCAGCGGGCGGCGACTCGTGTGATCGGCGAGGATGATCGTCGACTGGCGGACAGCGACATTATGAAAACCTGGATCGCGGAAGCCGCGGCGGAAATCCGTGCCGCGCGCCTGATGACCTTGTATACCGCCTGGCGGATTGAACAAGTGGGCACCAAGGAAGCGCGTAACGACATCAGCATGATCAAATACCATGTGGCCGAAGTGCTGATGAAGGTTGTTGACCGCGCGATCCAGGCACACGGTGCGTTGGGAATCACCGAGTACACGCCACTCTCATTCTTCTATCGCGAAGATCGGGGATCGCGCATTTATGATGGCCCCGACGAAGTCCACAAGCTCGCGGTTGCGCGCCGCATCATCGAGCGTGGCGGAAGGGTTGATTAACGCGATGGCACGCAATCACTTTGATCTCGACGGCAGGATCGCCCTGGTCGCGGGCGGTAGTCGTGGCATCGGCGAGGCGATCGCGCGGATCCTCGCCGAGTACGGCGCGCATGTGATCGTCACCAGCCGCAAAGTCGAGAGCTGCCAAGCGGTCGCCGATTCGATTATTAAAGACGGGGGCAAAGCCGAAGCTTATCCCTGTCATATCGGGAACCTGGAGCAGATCGAGCAGGCCTATGCCCATATCGACAAGGTGCATGGGCGGATTGATATTCTGGTGAATAACGGCGTGGCGAACCCCTATTATGGCCATGTGCTCGATACCCCGGTGTCGGCGTTCGAGAAAACGCTCGAAGTGAATCTGCGCGGGTACTTCTATATGTCGGTGAACGCCGCCCAGCGGATGAAAAAAAAAGGTGGCGGCGCGATCGTCAACGTTGCCTCGGCCAATGGCATCACACCAGGCGACAAACAAGCGGTGTACTCGATCACGAAAGCAGGAATCCTGAATATGACCCGCGCCTTCGCGAACGAATGTGGCGAGTTCAATATTCGCGTGAATGCGCTGATTCCCGGCGTGACGAAAACCAGGTTCGCCCAGGCGCTGCATGATGATGAAACGTTCCTGGCCCCGGCGCGGGCGCGCACGCCGTTGAATCGATCGGCTGAGCCCAGCGAAATGGCCGGTGCGGTGCTGTATCTGGTTTCGGATGCAGCGTCCTATACCACCGGCAGTTTTGTCACCGTCGATGGTGGCTATCTCGCGTAGGCTCGTTTAGGAGATAGCCCTTGTACGATTCCCTGGCAGGCAAAGTGGCCATGATCACCGGTGCGGCCAACGGCATCGGTTTGAGTGCCGCACAGTGTCTGGCCAGTGCCGGCGCGCGCCTGGTGTTATCGGATATCGACGAAGCTGCTGGTAAAAAAATACTCACCCAGTTTCACGAGTTTGGGCTCGATGCCCATTTCGTTCGTTGTGATGTCACCGATGGCCAAAGCGTACAAGCGCTGATCAATTTCACGCTTGAACGCTACGATCGCATTGATTGCGCGGTGAATAACGCAGGTATTGAACACCCCCACACTAAACTCGCCGATCTCGATGATGACGATTTCGATCGGGTCATCGCAGTGAACCTTAAAGGCGTGTACCTGTGTTTGAAGCATGAACTGAAAGCGATGTTGAGACAGGGTTTTGGCGTGATCGTCAACACGGCGTCACTCGCGGGTCTCGGCGGCGCACCCGCGTTAGGCGGGTATGCCGCGAGCAAGCACGGGGTCATGGGTCTCACGCGAACCGCTGCGCTCGAATACGCTAGACGCGGTATTCGGGTGAACGCTGTCTGCCCGAGCTTTACCAACACCGACATGGTCAAGCGCATGGTCGCCAGCGATCCGCGCCTCGGTCAACGCTTGAATAACGCGAGCCCGATGAAACGCATGGGCGAGCCGGACGAAGTGGCGCGCGCGATCGCGTGGCTGTGTTCGGACGAATCGTCGTATGTGAATGGCCAGGGGTTGGCGCTCGATGGTGGAATTTCGGCCTGGTGAGGCGGAGTTGACGAGCCAATAACTAGCAAGGGTGAACAATATGAGCCTACTCATCAATCGCCGCGATCTCGAATTTCTTCTCTACGAACTATTGAATGTCGATGGTCTGACCACGCGCCTGCGGTACGCCGGCCAGGATCGGGCGATTTATGACGCGACCCTGGATGCGGCGGAGGCGATCGCCACCGATAAATTCGCGACCCACGCGGCGAAAGTCGACGAAGAAGAACCAACGTTCGACGGCAGCAGCGTGCACATCATCCCCGAAGTCAAAGCAGCACTCGATGCCTATGTCGATGCGGGCTTCATGGGCGCTTCCTTCGATACCGACATCGGCGGCATGCAACTGCCCTGGACGATCGCGCAGGCCTGCGCGCTGTATTTTTGCGCCGCGAATATTTCTACCTACGCCTATCCGTTCATCACTATCGCCGCGGCGAACATGTTGCACAACTGTGCAACGGACGCGCAGAAGGCGAAATACCTAGCCCCACTGGTTGCCGGCCGTTTCTACGGCACGATGTGTTTATCCGAACCACAGGCTGGTTCTTCGCTAGCGGACATCCGCACACGCGCGATCCCGCAGCCCGAAGGTCATTACCTCATCACTGGCAATAAGATGTGGACCTCGGCGGCGGAGCATGACCTCGCCGACAACATCATTCATCTCATTCTCGCCAAGATCCCGGGTTGTCCACCCGGAGTGAAGGGGATCTCGCTGTTCCTGATCCCGAAGTTCTTCGTGAACGACGATGGCAGCCTCGGTGCACGCAATGATGCCTACATCGCAGGCCTTAACCATAAAATGGGCTATCGCGGCACCGTCAATACCGTGTTTAACCTCGGCGACCACGGCAACTGTGTTGGGTACTTGATCGGCGAACCACATCAAGGTTTGAGCTACATGTTTCAGATGATGAACGAAGCCCGGATCGGCGTCGGTCTTGGCGGCGTGGCACTCGGCTATACCGGGTATCTGTATTCGTTGAAGTATGCGCGGGAGCGTCCGCAAGGTCGCCATCCTCAGAACAAGGATCCCGCCAGCCCGCAGATCCCGATCGTCCAGCATGCCGACATTCGGCGGTTATTGCTCGCGCAGAAGGCGGCGGTCGAAGGCGGCTTGGCGTTGGTGCTGTATTGCGCGCACCTGCTCGATCTTCAACGAACGACGAGCGCTGGAACCGAGCTTGAGCGACTCGGATTGTTACTCGATCTGCTCACACCGATCGCGAAATCCTGGCCGGGTGAATTCTGTCTCGAAGCGAATAAGCATGCGATCCAGATCCTCGGAGGGGCTGGCTATACGCGAGATTATCCGGTTGAGCGCTTTTACCGCGACAATCGGCTCAACCCAATCCACGAAGGCGCGCATGGGATCCACGGTCTCGATCTGTTGGGGCGCAAGGTCTCGATGCGCGATGGCGCCGCACTGAAAGCGTTCGAGCATGAGTTGGAGCTGACCTTGCGCGCGGTCGCAGAGTATCCGGAGCTCGCTGAGTTCGCGACCAGTTTGAGCGCATGTCGCGATCACTTGCTAACGACGACCACGACCTTGGGGCGTGTGCGTGACGGCGGGAATCTCACCCTAGCCCTCGCTAACGCGGGCATTTATCTCGATACCTTCGGCCATGTGGTGATCGCGTGGATGTGGTTGCGGCAGGCGCTTGTCGCGACTGCCGCATTACCACAGGCAACTGTCGCCGATCGGCATTACTATCGCGGCAAGCTCCAGACCTGTCGGTATTTTTATCGCTATGAACTCGGCAAGGTCCCGGAGCGATTGGCCTTACTCGGCGCGGCAGACGACACCTGTCTGACGATGGATGAACAGTGGTTCTGAGGATCACCTTATGACGATGAACATGACGAATTACGATCTCGAATACGCGAATTTCAAGTGGGCGCCGCCGGCGCGCTTTAATTTTGCGCGAGACGTGGTTGACCACTGGGCCGCGCTTGATGCCACCAAACTCGCGATGCTCTGGATCGATGATCACGGCACCGAACGCAAGATTACCTATCGCGAGATGGGAGCCCGATCGCGTCGAGTCTGTAACGTATTAACGGCGGCCGGCGTGAAACGCGGCGACACCGTGATAGTCATGCTGCCACGGGTGGTCGCGTGGTGGGAGATATTGACCGCCTGCCTGCGTCTCGGGGCGATTTTTTCGCCGGGCACCAGCCAATTGGCCTCGAAGGATTTGGAATATCGATTTCAAGCCTCGAACGCCACGGCGTTCATTACCGATCACAAAAATGCGGGCAAGCAGGATTCGATCGCCACCGCCGAAGGTTTGAAGGTCAGGATTTGTGTTGATGCCGAGCGCGCCGGTTGGTTGGCGTACGAACCGGCGGTCGCTGCGGCATCTGCGGATTTCGAATCTACCGATACCGCACCGGATGATGACGCGCTGTGTTATTTCACTTCGGGCACTACTGGCTACCCGAAGATGGCGATTCAAACGCAAGGTTACGGCCTCGCGCATCAAATCACGGGCCGCTACTGGCTTGATTTGACGCCAGAAGACTTGCACTGGAATTTAAGCGATACCGGTTGGGCCAAGGCCGCGTGGAGCAGCTACTTCGCGCCGTGGAATTGCGGCGCGACACTTTTCATCCACCACAGCGAGACATTCGATCCGAAGCGGACCTTGGAGATCCTGGCGCGCTATCCGATTACTACGTTCTGTGGCGCGCCGACAATTTATCGAATGTTGGTGCTACAGGATCTATCGGCCTACAAGTTCCCGCACCTGCGCCACGTAGTCGGCGCCGGCGAACCACTCAATCCCGAGGTGATTGATACCTGGCTCGCCGCCACCGGCCTCACTATCCGTGATGGCTATGGTCAAACCGAATCGGTGCTGTTGTGCGCGAGTTTCCCGTGTTTGACGCCGCGCTTCGGCTCGATGGGTAAACCATCGCCTGGGATCACCTTGGCGGTGATAGACGACGACGGCGCGCGCTTACCGTCGGGACGCGAAGGTGATGTGGCGGTGCGGGTCGAGCCCGAATGGCCACCGGGCCTATTCAAAGAGTATCGCGGCGACGCAGAACGCACCGGCAAATGTTTCCGGCACGGCTGGTACCTCACCGGGGATCGCGCCTATGTCGATGCCGATGGCTACTTCTGGTTTGTCGGCCGCGCCGATGATGTGATCAATTCCGCCGGTTATCGCATCGGCCCGTTCGAGGTCGAGAGTGCCTTGCTCGAACATCCGGCAGTGGCGGAATCCGCGGTGGTTTCCAGCCCCGACGAAATGCGAGGCGAAGTCGTCAAAGCCTTCGTCGTGCTCAAGGCCGGGCAACGCGGCGACGAGGCGCTGGTTAAAACTCTCCAGGATCACGTTAAAGCGGTGACCGCGCCGTACAAATATCCACGCAAGATTGAATTTGTCACGACCTTACCGAAAACCGTGAGCGGTAAGATTCGCCGAATCGAATTGCGCGATCGCGAATGGGGCAGAGCGCCACCCGCGTGACCGATTCCTCCGCGCTTAAAAACCAGCGCACAGCGCTGGTGATGTTGGTCACGAGCGCCTTCGCACTGCCCTTGATGCTTTCGGCGGTCAATGTTGCGCTGCCAGCAATGGCACTCGATCTCAAGATGAACGCGGTGCTGTTGAGTTGGGTACCGCTGGCGTTCCTGACCGCGAGCGCGGCGAGCGTACTCGCGTTCGGACGGCTTGCCGACATGGTTGGGCGCAAGCGAATTTTTACGCTGGGCACCGTGGGTTTGTTGATCACTTCGGTGCTGCTCGCGCTGGCACCGAACGCCGAGACATTGCTGGCTTTAAGGGTTTTGCAGGCGGTGACCGCGGCGATGCTCTACGCCACTCAAGTTTCGATCCTGTCGTCGATCTATCCGCCGGATAAGCGCGGCGCGGCGATTGGTGTGTTGGTGTCGTCGGTGTATTTCGGCTTGACCTGTGGCCCGGTAATCGGTGGCTGGTTGGTCGAACATCTAAGCTGGCGTGCGACTTTCGTCGCGCACGTGCCACTCACGCTACTCGTTCTCCTCTTCGGTCTGCCGCGCGTGAAAGGCGAATGGAAAGCCGAGCATCGCGGCAGTTTTGACTGGACTGGGGCGGCGCTGTACGCAGGATCGATTGTCAGCCTGATGTGGGGCGGTTCGACGTTGCCAACCTTCAAGGGCATTGCGTTGATGGGACTCGGCGCGCTCGGGCTTGCGGTGTTTTTTCGACATCAACACGCGAAGACCGATCCGCTCTTTGATGTAAGCCTTTTCTACACCAACCGCGTGTTTACGTTATCGTCAATCGCCGCACTGCTGATGTACGCAACGACCTATTCGACCCTAGTGTTGATGAGCTTGTATCTACAATTCCTAAAGGGCTTAACGCCGACACAGGCGGGGATGATCATGTTGGCGCAACCGCTGGTGTCGGCGGTCATGTCACCGCTGGCGGGGCGGCTATCGGATCGGATCGAACCGCGGGTGATCGCCTCCCTCGGCATGGGCATTACGGGGTTCGGCCTGTTGTTGCTCGCGCAACTGGAAGCGGCCACCTCGCTCGGCCACGTCATTACCTGCCTCGTGATTACCGGGTTCGGCTTCAGTCTTTTTTCGTCACCGAACTCGAATGCGATTATGGGTGCCGTCGACAAGCGGCACTATGGTGTGGCCGGTAGCGCGGTCGCGACAATGCGAGTGCTTGGGCAACTTGCCAGCATGGGATTGGTGGCGAGCGCGTTCGCATTGATCATTGGACCGGTCGCGATTGAACCCAGCACCTATCCAAAACTCGCGAAAGCAATCGATTTAAGCTTCCTGGTCGCCGCCAGCCTGTGCCTACCGGGCATCGCGTGTTCGTTGGCGCGCGGCAAGTTGCGTCCAGATCAGTCAATTGCTCAAGGGCACCTCTAAAAATTGTCTTTTTGTCCGATTGCGGCGTTGCGGCATTTCCTGCGATGCGCATTAACTTGCAGTGTTAACTGCGCTTCTCGGAAGCACCGCGCCTTGCATTCGAACAAAAATCCTGATTTTTAGAGGCGCCCCCAATAGCGCCATCGCCTGCGCTAATCGATGGGGCAGGACACCATCCTCTGTCGTAAGAGCATTAGAAGACGACTCCTCGGCGGGTCAGTTCGAGGCAAGAAGTCGACTCGGTTGCGATCGATTGTGTTCGTGGGAGACATTTCAGTCGCACAAAGCCATTCAAAAAAATTAACGATTCAGAAATAATACAGAGCTGGAGGTGACGGTCCCCGATGGGGGGCTCGCCACGCCCGCACATCCGCCACTAACGAACCCCTTCTATCGCCCCCAACTGGCGCGGTTGGTTGGGGCTTCGTGCGTAGCGGCGGTTGTTTCCCCCGATGGCACAGCGAGTGAGTAACCATGGAAAAGAAATCTCAAGTAATCCGTAAGACCCGCGGACAGGCAATCGCCAACTGGTTGATGGACCGAAAATGGTTCTCGTTTCTGATCATCTGCGTGCCGACAATTTTGTTGGCGATGCATATTCCGAAGATCGCGGTGTACTCACGGTTTGCAGATTTGCTCCCGGAGAAACACGAATACATCAAGAACTATAACCGCATGAAGCAAACCTTCGGCGGTGCCAACGTGGTGACGATGGCACTTGAGGTCACGAAGGAGGGCGAAGACATCTTCGCCCTTGATACCTTAGAGAAAATCAAAATGCTCACCGAAGAGGTGGATTTGATCCCAGGGGTCAATCACTACCAGGTCGCGAGCATGGCGCACCCAAAAATTCGCCGCATTCGCACGACGGCGGGCGGGTTGATCAAATCCGAGCCAGTACTGCCGAAAGATCTGCCGACTGACGAGGCAGGAATGAAAAAACTGCGGGAGGAGTCTTTTAATAATGACATTGTCTATGGCACCTACATCTCGACCAACGGCAAGGCGGCGTTGATTCTTGCAGGGTTCGATGAGGAGCGCCTGAACTATACCCAGATTCATACGCGACTGTCCGAGCTCAAGGAGCAGGTTGAGAAAGACGGCAAGACCAGGCTTTACGTCGCGGGCGAACCGATGCTGAAAGGCTGGATCTACTTCCACTCGAAAGAGCTGTGGACGATCTTCGGGGTGACCGGGGCGGTGATGATAACCTTGCTCTGGATCCATTTCGGATCGATCGTTGGCGTTATCGTACCGGCCTTAGGCACCTTCTTATCCGCCGTGTGGGGCTTGGGCTTTGTCGGCTGGATGGGTTACAACCTTGATCCGCTGATTCTGGTGGTGCCGATTTTGATCTCCGCCCGCACGGCCAGTCACTGCGTGCAGTTAATGGAGCGGTACTACGATGAAATCCGGCTCGGTACCCCGCGGGACGCGGCGGTCCGCGTCGCCATGGGTGAACTGCTGCTGCCCGCGACCTTGGGCATTTTAGCCGACGCGTTTGCGCTGCTGGTCTTGACCATGTCCTCTATGCCGATGATTTCCAAACTCGGTTACTACTGTTCGTTCTGGGGTGCCAGTAACCTCATCACCGTGGCGATTCTAGTGCCCTTGGTCATGTCAATTTTGCCAACCCCAACAGTGACGCGACAGGAAGAGCACAAGCACATGCCGTCACGGATTATGCATAAGTTTGGCGTGTTCCTGGTTGGGCCGCGGGCTTCGGCGGTGATCTTCGGAGGAGCTTTTGTGCTCACAGCATGGGCTATGTTCAACGGCTGGTCGGTGCAAATCGGCGAAAGCAAGCCAGGGTCACCAATTTTGTTCCCCGAATCAGACTACAACGTCGCCGCCGCCAAGATCGCAAGCGAGTTCGCGGGTGCTAACCAGTTCAGCATTTTCTTTGAAGGCGATAAAACGCACCGGATGAAAGAGCCCGAGGTCGTCGCTGTGATGGAGGAGTTCGGCCGCTACATGGCCGACACCTTCAACTACGGCGGCACGCGCAGCATTCCACATCTGGTACGCTCGATTAACCGGCTTTATCACTACGACGATCCGCGCTGGTCACTGGTGCCGCACAGTCAGAAGGACATCGGCAATACTTTGTTTATGTACGAAGCTGGCGCTTCGATGCCAGGGGTAATCCTCGAATATATGGACTTAGAGGGCCGTACCGCGAACTTCGTGGTGTTTTATAAAGATGCGACAGGTAAGACCGTGCATACCGCGGTCGATGCCGCCAAGAAATTCCTGGAAACACACCCGATGGAAGGGGTGACCCCACGTTTTGCGGGCGGCATCATCGGCACCACGGCCGCGGCTAACCAAGAGACCGAGATTTCCGACTTAAAGATGACCTTAACCATCATCACGGTGGTGGTTCTCGCGATCGGGATGGCGTATCGGTCGATCGTGGCCGGCCTCATGGTCTTCGTCATTCTGGTGCTGTGCGTGATGACCAACCGCGCGTTCATGACCATTCGCGATATCGGCCTCAACGTGAACACTTTGCCGGTGACGGCGGTCGGGATCGGGGTGGGTGTCGACTACGCGATTTACATGCTCGATCGCTTGAAAGAAGAAATGCGACATCGCACGCTTTTCGATGGGATCGTGACCTCCATGCGGACCACCGGTGCCGCGATTTTGTTCACGGCGGTCACCATCCTCTCTGGCATCGTGTACTGGATCCCAGGCTCGTCCCTACGCTTCAATAGCGAGATGGCACTGCTTCTGTGTCTACTCCTTACCAGCAACATGATCGGTGCCATCACCTTGATCCCGTTACTTGTGCGTGTGTTCAAACCGAAGTTCATCATGGAATCGCACGTTGATGACTCGGATACCCAACGCGATTTACACATGGGCGGCTGGCAAGAAGAAGCGCTGCACAAGTTGGAGGGTACGAAGGCGTAACCTTCGCGTATCAGCGATGAAAAAAACGCGGCTTGAAAGCCGCGTTTTTTTTCATGGGAATATCCATCAGTTGCCTGGCCACGGCTGATTTATTCGCGGAATTTTTCCGAGAATATTCAACGACAGTGCTGCGGTGTTGTTTCCCCGGCCGGAGCGCATAGCTCCGGCCTCTCGCCTCGGCGTAGTAACGGCGCGCTACCTCGAGTTCCGCGAGAAGATCCGCAAGTGGTGGGATCTCGTCATCGCGCTCGATCATCGCTGCCGCGTGGCCGAAGCGTCGCACTGCGGCGCGATAGAGCGCCCAGACCGGATCGATGATCGCGGCGTCGTGGGTGTCGACAATGTAGTCGCCGTGGTCACGATGTCCGGCGAGATGGAACTGGGCTACACGATCCGCTGGGATCGCGTTCAAGTAGGTCATCGGATCGAAGTCGTGATTGCGCGCGCTGACGAATATATTGTTGAGATCAAGCAGAATCAGGCAGTCCGCGCCGGTTGCTATCGCGCTCAAAAACTCCCACTCGGGCATTGAGGAGTGCGCATAACCCAGGTCGCTCGACACGTTCTCCAACAGGATCTGGCGGCCGAGATAATCCCGCACCTGAACGACGCGCTCGACTACATGGCGTACCGCTTCTTCAGCGTGGACCGGTGCGAGCATGCCACTGTGACTAGCGAAAACCGCTGCTGCGGCCGTTGTAACATCAGTCCTCGTCCGCGATTAGTTCTGTTCATCCGTTGTTCTACAATTAATGTGAATCGTAGTCGGAATTATCACAGCACCGCGCAGACGGACTCGCAGAAGTAATCAATATTTTGCTGACTGATTCCAGCCACGTTAATGCGACTCGAATCCACCATATAAATGCTGTATTGGCTTTTTAAGGTCTGCACCTGATCTTTGTTCAAGCCGAGAAACGAAAAAATTCCGCGCTGATGCGGAATGAAATCGAAACGATTGCTGTGTAAACGTGCTTGAAATTTCTTGGCAAGTTCGGCGCGCAGACCATTGATGCGATCGCGCATCCCGGTTAACTCGGCGTCCCAGTCCTTGCGGAGCACGGGATCGGCGAGGATGCGGC
Organism: Gammaproteobacteria bacterium; assembly: GCA_009692265.1. GTDB lineage: Bacteria > Pseudomonadota > Gammaproteobacteria > CAIKBL01. The sequence goes on along the minus strand of SHZM01000040.1, from coordinate 18,172 downwards.
CGACCAACGCGCCGCCGTAGTTCGGTGGCATCGAATAAATCCCACGCGCAACGTTCTGCATCTGACCATAGACGATATCCGCCTCGGGCACGTTGGCGGACATGATCGACAAAGCGCCAACACGTTCGCGGTAAAGACCGAAGTTCTTTGAGCACGAACTGGCGAGGACCAGTTCCGGCACCGTGGCGGCGAGTTTACGGGCGCCGTAAGAGTCTTCTTTCAAGCCGAGGCCAAGGCCGAGATAGGCGAGATCGATAAACGGGGTAAAACCACGCTGTACGGCCAGCGCGGCGACTGCATCCCAGTGCTGTTCATTTAAATCAACGCCGCACGGGTTATGGCAGCAGCCATGGAGTAACACGAGATCCCTCGCATTGATTTGCCCGAACGCCGCGAGCATCGCGTCAATCTTCAAGCCTTGCGAGGCGGCGTCGTAGTACGGGTAAGTTTTAATTTCGAGACCGGCGTCCCCAAGCAGGGGCACGTGATTCGCCCAGGTGGGATCGCTCACCCATAAAGCCGCGCCGGGTCGCGCACGGTTGATCAGTTCAGCGCCAACGCGCAGCGCGCCACAGCCACCGGGTGCCTGCACGGTGCGAATTCGATTCGCCTTGATCGCGGCGTGATCAGTGCCGAAGATCAAATTTTGCATTTGTTGGTTGAATTCCGGATCGCCTGGGGGACCGACGTAGGTTTTGCTGGTCTCGGCCGCGTGATGTAGCGCATCCGCGCGTTTCACGCATTCCATAATCGGAGTATGACCGGCTTCGTCTTTATAGACGCCGACCCCGAGATCGATTTTGTGTGGGTTCGTATCCTCGCGGTAGCTGGCCATCAGGCCGAGGATCGGATCGGAGTTTAGGGCTTTGAGCGTTTCGAACATCGTGGGTTTGAGCCTTGCCGGAGACGAAGGCGCGTATGGTATCGGGCACGGCGGAAAATGAGAATCGATAGGTGTCGATCTTCTTCGTTATCGCACGTAACACTGCTGCGTGGCGGAGGCATACCGGAGCGCATCAAGTTGGGCTTGAGCGGCTGCATCGTCGTTGGCTTCGCCGTAGGCCTGGATACCGCTGAAGGCGAGGAAATAAAACGCGGGCGGAAAAATCGTGCCGATGAACAGCGCGCCGCGATTGCGCGGATCGTCGGTATACGGTGGTTTGTAATCGAATTGAGTGCGCATTAAAGCCAAACGTTGCGCATAGAGCGCGTCGCAGCCTTGATTCGATGGTACGGGGCTTACGCGCGGGGCACTGGGGCCGAGTACAAGGCGACGACCCTCGCCGATCCGGTCATAGACAAACTGTTCGGTCCCGGCTTGAACCTGCGGCCAAGTGGGCCACTGCGGTGGTGCTGCCTCGCATGCCACGGCAAAGCAGCCCAGGAATAGAACAACGGCGTGGTGCATCGGGAACTCTTTTATTATCAAGTCGAGACCCGGTTGTCGGCCGCTGCGAGTCCCGCTTGAGTCTCTAAGCTGGCCTTGTCAGAATACTGGTTATATAACCAGTATTCTATTGTCATGCCAGCCCCGCCTGTCTATGCCGAATTGCACGCCCTCAGTAACTTCACGTTTCTACGCGGGGCCGCGCATCCGGAGGAGTTGGTTAAGCAGGCCGCGGCTCTTGGTTATGCCGCGCTTGCGCTCACGGATGAATGCTCTCTAGCGGGGGCGGTGCGCGCCCATGTCGCGGCCAAGGCTGTTGGCCTGAAGCTGATTCTGGGTAGCGAATTTACGTTAATGGATGGCCTGCGCTGCGTACTGCTCGCACCGACGGCCGCGGCCTATGCAGAGCTATCAAGCCTCATCAGTGAGGCTCGACGCCAGTGCGCGAAAGGGGCCTATCGCCTGACCCGCGAAGCGTTAGTCACGAAGGTTCGACAAGGCCTGCTCTTATGGCTCGCCGATGACGCCTCGCCCAGCGACGCCGCGTGGATCTCTGCGCATTTCAGCGGGCGTGCCTGGATCGCAGTTGAATTATTTTATTCGGGACACGATCGCGCGACCGTGGCGGCGTTGCGCGCGCTTGGTCAGCAGTATGGGCTGCCGCTGGTCGCGAGTGGGGATGTGCATATGCACGTGCCGTCGCGCAAGCCGCTCGCGGATGTCCTGACCGCGATCCGGATCGGCACGTCAGTCCAACACGCGGGCTATGCGTTGTTTCCGAACGGCGAGCGCCATCTGCGGCCATGCTCTAGGTTGATCAAGATCTATCCGCCTGACCTGCTCGCCGCGTCGGTCGAGATTGCGGCACGCTGCAATTTCAGTTTGGCGGAGTTGCATTACGACTATCCGCGTGAACTCGTACCGCTAGGAGATACCGCGACCACGTATCTGCGCAAACTCACCGGGCGTGGTGCGCGTACCCGCTGGCCGGGAGGCATCACCGCGCCGGTACGTGTTCAGATCGAACATGAATTGAAATTAATCGCCGAGCTCAACTACGAAGCGTTTTTTCTTACCGTCCACGACATCGTGCGCTTTGCGCGCAGTCGCGGCATTCTGTGTCAGGGTCGTGGCTCGGCCGCGAATTCGGCGGTGTGTTATTGCCTGGGCATTACCGAAGTCGATCCAGCGCGCATGGAAATGCTGTTCGAGCGTTTTATTTCGAAAGAGCGCGGTGAGCCGCCGGACATCGATGTTGATTTCGAGCATGAGCGGCGCGAAGAAGTCATTCAGTACATCTATCAAAAATATGGCAGGCAACGCGCGGCGTTGGCGGCGACCGTGATCACGTACAAAGCGCGCAGCGCGATCCGGGATGTCGGCAAAGCCTTAGGGCTAAGCCGGGCGCAAGTCGAGGGGCTGGCGAAGAATGTCTATTGGTGGGATGACCGCACGGAACTCGCTGAGCGCTTGCGCGAAGCCGGTTTCGACCCGACGAATCCCGTGATCGAGCGGTTATGCGCGCTCGTCGCGGAGATCATCGGCTTTCCGCGACATCTCTCGCAGCATGTCGGGGGCTTTGTGATCTCCGATGCGCCGCTGGATGAACTGGTGCCAATCGAGAACGCCGCGATGCCGGAGCGCACGGTGATCCAGTGGGATAAAGACGATCTCGAAGCGCTGGGTTTGCTGAAAGTGGATTGTTTATCGCTCGGCATGCTGTCCGCGATCCAACGCGCCTGCGTGCTCGTGGCGCGAACGCGCGGGCAGGCTTTCGACATGGCCAGCATCCCGGCCGAGGATCCGGCGACCTACGCGATGATACAGCGCGCCGATACAGTCGGTGTTTTCCAGATTGAATCGCGCGCGCAGATGGTGATGCTGCCGAGGTTGAAGCCGGCGTGCTACTACGATCTGGTGATCGAAGTCGCGATCATTCGGCCGGGCCCGATTCAAGGCGAGATGGTGCACCCGTATCTACGCCGCCGCAACGGCGAAGAGGAAGTCACCTACCCGAGCGAGGCAGTGCGTGGTGTCCTGGCGCGCACCTTGGGCGTGCCGTTATTCCAAGAGCAGGTGATCAAACTCGCGATGGTCGCGGCCGGGTTTAGCGCAGGGGAGGCGGATCAGCTGCGGCGTGCGATGGCGACTTGGAAGCGCAACGGTGGCCTGGGAGAGTTTCGCCAGAAACTCACGCAGGGCATGCATGAGCGCGGCTACTCGCAAGAATTCGCGGAGCGGATCTTTAATCAGATTCAGGGCTTCGGTGAATACGGCTTTCCGGAATCGCACGCCGCGAGTTTCGCGTTGTTGGCCTATGTCTCTGCCTGGTTGAAATGTCACGAGCCGGCGGCGTTTTTATGCGCGCTCTTGAACAGTCAACCGATGGGCTTCTACGGTCCCTCGCAGTTGATCCAGGATGCGCGCCGTCATGGGGTCGAAGTTTTATCAGTGGATGTGCTGAAGAGTGAGTGGGAATGCAGCCTGGAAAGCACTGGGGATCCTAAGGCGGCGCAGGTGCGCCTGGGTTTGTGCATGGTAAAAGGTCTCGCCGTGGAGGCCGCGCAACGGATCGAGGCGGCACGTTGCGCGCATGGATTCACTACCGTGGCGGAACTCGCACAACGTGCGAGCCTCGATCGCCGCGCTTTGAATGTCTTGGCGCGGGCCGGTGCGTTGGCGAGGATCAGCGGTCATCGCCATCGCGCGAAGTGGGCGGCACTCGGCATCGAAGCGCCCACACCGTTATTGCGAGAAGCCGCGCCGCACGAAGCACTGCCGTTATTGCGCAAGCCCACCGAAGGCGCGGATATAGTGGCCGATTACGCGAGTTGTGGCCTTACTCTCGGGCGTCACCCTCTGGCATTACTGCGTCCCCGCTTTGATCAACTACGTTGCGTGACGGCGTTCGAGATCATGCAGGCGCGCAATGATTCCTCCGTTCATGCGGTCGGTCTCGTCGTGACGCGGCAGCGGCCGGGGACCGCGACCGGTGTCGTCTTCGTCACGCTTGAAGACGAGACCGGGACTATCAATGTGATCGTCTGGTCGAGCCTCGTCGAGACGCAGCGTCGCGAGCTGTTGGGGGCGCGCTTGATGGGGGTTGTGGGCAAGGTGCAGCGCGAAGGGCTGGTCGTACACGTGATCGCGGAACACTTGGTCGATCACTCACCGCTGCTCGGGCGACTGGACATCGAGTCGCGGGATTTTCATTGACGGTTACAAAAACGTACGGGTGGCCCGCTCGTCCTTCCAGCCACCAGATCGAATGGTGAAAGGTTTTTGCGGTTATCCGCGTGCGAACCGTCCTAATCGCGATTGCGCACGCGTTCAGCGGGTTTCGAAAGTTCGAATAGAAGGTACTCTTTAAAGCCTTGAGCAAAGGGCTGCTGCGCCAACGCGCGTTGCATGCATAACAGCCACGCATCACGTTCGGCGCTACCGATCGCGAGATGCTGGTGCATGCGAGGAATCGAATTCTGGCCGTATTTCTCCTGATACAGCTTCGGTCCATTGAGCCAGCCACACAGGAAGCGCCACAATTTATCGCGCGAAAGCGTGAGATCCGCCGGGTGTAACCGACGGATCTCCGCGGCTTCGGGCAGCGTGTCCATCAAAGTGTAGAAATCGTCGACGAGCTGGTGCAAACCATCCTCGCCGCCTACCGCCTGAAATGAGGCATCGCCGATGCCGTAAACACGTGTCGTCGTCACGCGCTCGGCCTGCTCAAAGCCTCGGGATCACCTTCTCACCAAACAACCGAATATCCCGCAGCGCCTCGGCCTGGGGCGGTTCGCCTAATTGGCGCATGCGGACCATTAAATAATCCGGTTGGATTTCTTCCTGCCACATTTTCAGCTGTTCCAGGCATTCGCTCGGCGAGCCTGCAATCAGGCGATCCTTGGCGACCTTGTCGAAGGTCAGGTCTTCGGCGCGTTTAATATCCTGCAGGTACTTATCCGGCGCGTAGGCACCAAAGCCGTAGTACCAACGATGAGTCATCATCGTCATCCCACTTTTATCCACGCATTCCTGCCACGAATCGCCGATCACGCAATCGCGCATCAGGCAGACAAAGGGCTTGCGGCCGTGCTGCTTCGCCGCTGCACGGTATTGGGTCGCATAATCTTTGATAACCGGTAGGGATTGAATTGGATCGGCGATCCATCCATCCGCCAAGCGCCCAGCACGTGCGATCCCTTCGGGCACCCAACCGGCAAGCCAAATCGGCGGGCCTCCAGCTTGATACGGGGTCGGCGTGACGCGGACGTTTTCAATCTTGTGATACTTGCTTGGGTGGGAGAACGGTTTGCCCGTCCAGGCTTTGCGTAACACTTCGACGACTTCTTCGGTGCGCCCGACCCGTTGCTTACTGTTAACACCAAACGCGGCGAAATCGGTCGGTTGGTACGCGATCCCCGCTGCTGTGATGAAACGGCCCTTGGTCGCCTGATCAATCACGGCGATGTCTTCGGCGAGGCGGATCGGGTGGTACAACGGCGCGAGCAACACACAGGTACCTACCTTGATGCGCTTCGTACGCATCCCAACCAAGCCTGCCATCAAGACCGGGGAGGGGAGGTATCCGTCTTCTTGTTGATGATGTTCGGTGAAGAAGAAACCATCGAAGCCGACCTCTTCACACAGCTCGGATTGCTCGATGACTTCATCGATCATGCGGGCAACATGTTCGCCCTTGGGTGGATCTTGGGTACAGGGGAAATAACCGACGGGTAGTGACATGTGTCCTCCTTGCAATTCTTAAGTTTGACCCTCGCGCCAGGTCGCGCGATTGTCGCCATATTATCGAGGATAATTCGTTTACCGAAAATCAGCAGCGAGCTTGCTGTGGTGGTAGGAATACGCGAAATAATACACGACTCCGATTCCTAGCCAAATTGAAAATCGCCACCAGGTAATGGCGGGAAGAAAGCCCATCAACGCGGCGCAGGACGCCGCGCCGAGAATCGGAATGACCGGATGCCACGGCGTGCGAAAGGGGCGAGGGAGGTTCGGCTGGTTTACGCGTAACACGATAACGCCGATGCACACCATCACAAATGCGAAGAGGGTGCCGATGTTGACGAGCTCGGCGAGTTCCCCCAACGGCACGAAACCCGCGAAAAGAGCACACACCACACCGACGAATACGATGGTTGGCACCGGAGTCTGGGTGGTCGGATGAATGATGGTGAAGAATGCTGGCAGCAAGCCGTCGCGCGCCATCGCCAACAGAATCCGGGTGAGCCCGTAGTAGAGTACGAGCATCACCGTGAGCAACCCGGCAATGACGCCGACCGCGACGGCTCCCGAGGCCCAGCGATGGCCCAGTAGTTGCAAGGCATGCGCGACCGGCGACGGCACGTTGAGTTCGGTGTAGGACACGACTCCGGTTAGCACCCCAGCGACCACGATATAAACGACGGTGCATATCGCGAGTGAACTTAAAATCCCGATCGGCAGATCGCGCTGCGGATCCTTCGCTTCTTCAGCCGCGGTAGTCACGGCATCAAAGCCAATGAAGGCGAAGAACACGAGTGCGGCACCGGCAAGCACGCCGACCGTGTGACCATCCGCCCCGCGCGTGAACCAGCCGAAGGGCATGAACGGCGACCAGTTCGCGAGATTCACATTGCCAATCGCGGCGAATAGAAAGATGGCGATAACCGTGAGCTTTATTCCAACCATGAGCGCATTCAAACGCGCGCTCTCCTTGACCCCCACGATCAGCATCCCCATCAACGCGAGAATAACGAGCAACGCAGGGAGATTTACCAAGCCGCCCTTGGAAGGTGCCGCGATGAGTGCGGCTGGTAATTCGACCCCGATTGAGCTTAGGCCGTTGAGAAAATAGCCCGACCAGCCGTTGGCGACGGCCGCCACTGCCATTCCATATTCAAGCAACAGATTCCAACCGATTAACCAGGCGATGAGTTCGCCGAAGGCCGCGTAGCTATAGCCGTAGGCGCTGCCGCAGCCGCCGAGGCTCCCCGCCAACTCGGCGTAGGAGAGCGCCGCGAACGCGCAGGCAAAGCCGGCGATGACAAACGACAGGACCACCGCGGGGCCAGATTGGGTCGCCGCCGCGATCCCGGTCAGCACAAAAATGCCGGTGCCGATAATCGCGCCGATGCCCATTAAGGTGAGGTCGAAGGCCGATAGGCAGCGCTTAAGCCCACTATCACGATAGTCGTCGTGGCCATGAGTGCGGGTGCGAAACAGCTGCTGCATTGGTGAGACCTCGTGAATTCCTGGGAGACAGTATACGGAATCAAACCGCGCTGCTGGAGGATGCCGGAGACGTTAGGAGCATGGCACAATCCCACCCCCGAATTAAGCAGACCACAAGGCCGATGCACCTTACTCAAGCTCTGAATCGTGGCGTTCAACTGAAAGCCGATCGCACCGCGTTAATTTGTGCAGGCGAACGTCGGACCTGGCGTGAATTTCGTGAGCGAGTCGCACGCTTCGCGAGTAGCTTAGTCGCGCTGGGCTTGAAGCCAAACGAGCGCGTCGCGATCCTCGCCGACAATGGGTCCCCTTATTTTGAGTATCACTACGGGGTGGCGTGGGCGGGCGGAGTAATAGTGCCGCTCAATACGCGGCTTTCTGATCAGGAACTTGCCAACATTCTCAACGACAGCGGCGCGCGGATGCTGCTTCTAGGCAACGAATACGCCGCGCGGCAGGGGGCGTTGCGGAGCGGGGTCCCTGCGCTCAACACAGTGATTACGATCGGTACCCGGGCCGCATGAACTCGATTACGAGACCTTGATCTCGCAACATCAACCGGTAATCGATGCACGGCGCGGTGGCGATGATCTTTTTGCGATTATCTACACTGGCGGGACCACCGGCCGGCCGAAAGGCGTGGCCTTGAGTCACGCAAACCTCGTGGCGAACACCTTGGCAGTAATTCCGATCAGCGAGTTCAGCGAAGACATGGTGTACTTGCATAACTCCCCGCTGTTTCATACTTCCGGCAGCGCGCGGCTTCTCGCAGCCGTCACCGTGCTGGCGACCAACATTATTTTGCCGCGCTTCGAACCAGTGGCCGTGCTAGGCGCGATCGCCGAGCATCGGGTCAGCCATATCATCCTGGTGCCGACCATGCTGAATCGGCTGCTGAATTGTCCCGAGTTCGGGACCACCGATCTCAGCAGCCTTACGAACTGTGTCTACGGGGCCTCGATCATGCCCGAGGCGTTACTACGGCGGGCGCTCGATGTGTTGCTCGGGGTGCGCTTTGCGCAGTCGTATGGCATGACTGAATTGTCACCGGCCGCGACCGTGCTGGCGCCGAAATATCATGTTTTGTCCGGCCCCCTTGCCGGTAAAATAAAATCGATCGGGCAGGCGATTCCGACCGCCGAAATTCGGATTGCGGACGAGCATGATCAGGAACTCGCAAGAGGCTCGATGGGCGAGATCCAGGTCCGCGGCCCGATGGTGATGCACGGCTACTGGCAGCAGCCCGAGATCACGGCCGCCACATTACGGGGCGGCTGGATGCATACCGGCGACGCGGGCTACATGGATGACGAAGGATTTATTTTTCTAGTTGACCGCATAAAGGACATGGTGATCACCGGGGGTGAGAACGTCTACACCGGGGAAGTGGAGAATGCTATTCATGAACTCCCCGCGGTAGGGGAGTGCGCGGTGATTGGTCTACCGCATCCCGACTTGGTTGAAACGGTGCATGCGATCGTCGTTCCACACGCCGGCATGACCTTGACTGAAGCAGAAGTGATCGCGCATTGTCGAACCTTGATCGCGGGCTACAAATGTCCTCGCAGTGTTGAGATTCGAGCGACGCCATTGCCGTTATCGGGCACGAACAAGATATTGAAGGCGCTGCTGCGGCTGGAAATTACTTCGCGCCTCACCGGTGAACCGCGCTAATCGATCACCTTCTTCGCTGTCCCAAAGATCAGCCATACCACCGCGCCAAAAATGTTGATGCCAGCGGCGAGGGCGAAGGCCGAAGTGTACGTGCCCGTGGTATCGACCAACCACCCTGTAAGTGCGACGCCCAATACGCCTGGAATGGTGCCAGCGGTGTTGGTGAGTCCCATGAGGACATCCGCATACCGCGGGGCGATCTCGAGGTGATTGGGTAAGAATCCAGACCAGGTGAGCGCGAGGAGCCCCAGTGCGCCGCACATCAGTCCGAAGGCCGTGTTCACCGAAGTCACATCGCGCGCGGCGAGCATGCACACCGCGGCACCGACTAAACCGGTGACCTGCATGATTTTTCGCACGGTCGTTAAGTCCAGGCCGGCTTTAACCATTCGATCAGCGATCCAACCAGTGGTCACGCCAACTGCGAACATCGTCAGCCAGGGGCCGGCTGCGTAGAAACCGGATTTCGCGATGCTCAAGCCGAGGTGCGAGCGGAAATAGCTCGGCAACCATGCGAGCAACATATAGAACACCCAGTTGGTGCACAGATGATTAATGATTAACGCCCACACCGCGCTTGAAGAGAGAAGGCGTTTCCAGGGCACGGGCGGTGCGACTTGCGGCGGCGCTAATTCGTCGAGGAGCGCACGCTCCTCGGGTGCCAGACGGGGATGATCGCTCGGTCGGTCATAGGAATACGGAAACCACACCAGACACCATAGAAAGCCCACCGCACCGAAGCCATAGAACACCATGGGCCAGCCATAGTCGCGGATGATCCAGCCTGTTGTCGTTAATGCGAATAAGGTGCCGATCGGGATCCCGGCGACTAAGAACGACACCGCGCGTGAACGTTCTACGGTCGGTACCCAACGACCATAGAGGTTATAAATCGCCGGAAACGTGGCGGCCTCCCCGAGCCCCATCGCAATTCGCGCAACAATCAGTGCAGTCAGCGACATCGCAGCGGCGGGTGGTGTAAGCACGGTCCACAAGGACCACCACAGTACGGCAATCCCAAGTACGCGCTTGCCGCCAAGTCGATTCGCGAGCCACCCACTGGTCGGCATAAAGAGCATGTAGCCGATGAAGAACGAGGAGAGCACAAAGCCCTTGGTCGTCTCCGACCACCCATACTGCTCCTGCATTGAAAGCACGGCGACCGAGATATTGACGCGATCGATATAGCAGATGAAGATTGCGACGATACACAGCGCCACCAGTTTGTAGCGCGCCGGCCAACCGTAAGTTGACAGCGTCAGGGTGGTCGAGGTCTCCGTCATAGTGATCTCCCTAGTTGAATTCGATTAAGGGCATCGCAAAAAAAATGGTCTTCTTGCCCGATTGCGGCGTTGCGGCACTTCTTGCGATGCGGATTAACTTGCTGTGTTAGCTGTGCTTCTCGAAAGTTCCGCGCCTTACACTCGAACAAAAACCCTAATTTCTGAGGTGCCCTTAACGCAGGTTACGCCTTTCAGGTATTAACCGTCGGTTACTTAGATCGCCATAAGTACAATATGCGCCCTGCCGCGCCGGCCCGATTCAAATCCGCCAGTGTTTCGTACGAGTCAGTTTCATCCAAGAACCGTTGCACGCCAAGCGCGACCCCAGGGAGGGCAGGATGCGCATAATCATCAACCGCGACAATTCCACCCACGATCAAGTGCGGCGTACACAGCATCAGATCAGAATACACCGTCTCGGCGGCATGGCCGCCATCAATATGGACGAAACGAAGCTCTACGTTGGCGGGAAGAGTTGCCTCGCGGCTATCGCCGCGAATTAAGGTGAGTGCATCACGCGCCAAGGTTGGGACAGCCCGATAAACATTCTCCCGGACCACTGCGACCGTCGGCGGCACGTAGGGTTCATCATTGGGCAGATCAAAAACATCGACGAGGTATAAATGCTCGTTCGGTTGTAAATACATCGCGAGAAGCGCCGCCGAACGCCCGAAGTAACAACCAATTTCCAACAGGTCTCCGCGCACACCATTTGCCAGTTGGGTGCCCAGGATTAACGAGAAGTGTGCAATGTCGTCGAGATGAAACCACCCTGGGATTGTGGCAAGGCGCGGTGCGACATCAGTTTCAAGCGGGCCGCGACTCTGGATCAATCCACCTTGTGGTGGCGGTGAAGAGGTTAATTTTCGATACACACGATAGAGCGCAAGATATAGCGGCGCTGGGAGTTGTCGCGCGAGTCGCTTAAGCACGAGAAATCCAGGTGCGGTGTAACATGGCCGCAGAATAGTACACACGGGCACCTCCCGATACGGATTAGCCGCAGGCACGGCATTAGGAACCACGCAATGAAAGTAGAAACTCTGCTACCGTTAGGCAAGGTAGACCCAGGTCTGCGAGTACCCGAAACGCCACTCGATATTCATCGAGTCGGCGAGGATGCGAAACTCGTCGAGGCCATGGGCTTCGATGGCTTGATGGTCGAAGAAACAAAACAAGATCCCTATCTCGTCATGGCATTGGCCGCCCAAGCCACCACCCGCCTTCAGCTTGGTACCGCGGTCGCGATTGCATTTCCTCGTAGCCCTGCGATAACCGCGATGACAGCCTGGACTTTGGCGAAACTCTCACGGGGTCGTTTCACACTAGGACTCGGGACGCAGGTGAAAGGGCATATTGAGCGCCGCTTCGGGGTTAAATGGTCGGCACCCGGTCCGTGGATGCGGGATTATGTCAACGCAGTGCGCGCGATTTGGACGGCGTGGCAACACGGGACGCCCCTTGCGTTCGACAGTCAGCATTACACCTTGAACTTGCTCGTGCCGTTGTTTACACCCGAGCCGATTGAGCATTCCGATATCCCGATCCACCTCGCGGCAGTCAACGCGTATATGTGCCGGGTTGCGGGCGAGGTCGCTGACGGGGTGCGCCCGCATCCGGTCTGCACGGCGCATTATCTTCGCGAGGTTATGCTGCCGGCAGTACGCAAGGGGGCGGCGAGGGCAGGGCGTGACTTGGCGAACTTTGCGGTGAGCATCAAACCGCTGATCGCGACCGCGCCCGACCAGGCACAACTCGGGCAGCGGATTCGGGATGTTCGGGCTAGAGTCTCGTTCTATGCTTCGACACCCGCGTATGTGGCGTGCTTCGAGGCGCATGGCCTCGGCGATTTGGCGCGTAAAATCCAAGGTTTCTCCAGGGCCCAGAGATGGGAGGAAATGCCGGCGCTGATTTCCGATGAAGTACTGAACTTGTACGCCACGGTCGGTACCTACGACGAGATCGTGGACAAGCTTAAAGCCCGGTATCACGGTTTAGCCAGTAACGTTGAATTCAGCATTCCAGTGCGGAGCGAAGGTGACCGAGAACGCCTTGCCGGGATGGTAGCTGCGCTCCAGGCGGGGTAGAATTTCACCAATCGAACTACTCCTACGATCGTCGCAGGCTCGGCCGTAAGGGCGACCTGCCAGAAGCGATAGGACTACGGCGCGTAAGCGTGTGACGCGTCACCCGGCGAAACGATTTTTTCAAACAAGAGTGATCTACCCATGAACAGCAATCGACGAGCATTTTTCAAACGCGGCCTAAGCGCAGTGGCGGCCGTCTCGATGACTCAATTTGTCGCCAACCGCGCAGTCTTCGCAGCCGACCTTCCACATGTTGACGAAGCGAGTCCACAAGCTAATGGGCTTGGCTATAAACACGATGCTACTCAAACCGACGTCGTGAAATTTGCGCGTTACCAGGCTGGCCAGGCTTGCGCCGGCTGTGCGCTCTACCAAGGCGTCGCAGGTGCAGAGTGGGGCGGCTGCGGTATTTTCGCCGGGCAAGCAGTAGCAGCCAAAGGCTGGTGCAGCGCATTCGCGGCGAAAGCTTAGTTCATAGGAAGGATTCGCTCTGCGCAAGGCAGGGCGAATCACGTCAAGTCGCGCGCTGTTCCCAGTGGGGTGCGCAAAAAAATAGGCGCTTAGATGAGCACACGAGCGGCGGCAATACCGACTCTTCAACTCGATAACGAGCGTGTGCGAGTCACCGAATGGCGGTTCGCACCTGGGGCGGAAACAGGCTGGCATCGCCACGCTTACGACTATGTTGTGGTGCCGATTACCAGTGGGAGCCTGTTGCTCGAAACTAACGCCGGTAATGTCCACGCCGAACTATGCGCGGGTCGGTCTTATTCGCGATCGGTTGGTGTCGAACACAATGTGATCAACGCAGGTGAACTCGAACTTGTCTTCGTTGAAATAGAGCTAAAACCGTAGCAACCATGCGGCACCTTCAGCCATGGGCGCGCTATTGTTCGCGCTGCGGCACGGACGGGTTCGTCGCTGTCGATGAGCGGCACTTTCACTGTCGCGCTTGCCACTTCGATTACTATCACAACCTGGCGGCCGTCGTGTGCGCGCTGATCCGGCACCAGGATCGCATTGCGTTAATAGTGCGCGGTCGCGACCCGGGGCGCGGCCTGCTCGATCTGCCTGGTGGATTTGTCGATCCTGGCGAAAGCCTTGAAGCTGCGGTCAATCGCGAAGTCCGCGAAGAGATCGGGATCGTTATCACTAAGCCGCGCTATTTGTTCTCAGCGCCGAATACCTATCCTTATGGCGGCGTCACTTACTCCACAGTGGATGCAGTGTTCGAAACGACGATTGATGCGGTGCCGGCGCTTACCCCCAATGACGAAGTGGTCGCGCTACGGTGGCGAACTCTCGGTGAGATCGATCTGGGCGAAGTTGCATTTGAGTCGATACGCAATACTTTAGGTCGCCTGCGCGAGTCAGCAACCGCACTAACGGGGGAGACCTGATGGCGCCGGTTCACCGGCGCTTAACCCGCGCACTCTTTGCCTGGAGCTTCGCTCTAGTAGTAACCGAGAGTGCCGCGGAAGGAGACTCAACTACCGGCCCGGGATTTGCGACCTGCGCGTCGTATTTTTTTCTCGCCGCGCGTGGCCATGGGGTGCGGGATTATGACCGGCTTTACTCCAGCGGCGAGCACAGCTTGAATGTCGCGGCTCAACGCCATGGCAAGGACGCCGCAACCACGAAAATGGAAGCAGCGTCCAATACGATGATGGCGGAGATGCATCAGGACTGGCGCGAGATCGCAGTTCTCGACTCGCGCTACGCCGATGCCTGCGACACCCTGCTGCGGGACACCGGATTTCACTACGACTGACCGTAATTATTTCCTGGCGCACAATTACTCTTGCAGCGTTTCTCCTGAACCGCCGAAGTCTTCGGGCAAGTCTTTAAATTTCGGTAGACCGTCTTTCACGCGAACCGTGGCTTCTCCATAGAACACATGTAAGCCCGGTTCAAACGCTAACGTAGGCAAAATCGCCGCGTAGACGTCGATCAGCCCCATGCCGGGATGTTCGCTCATCAGATGCCCACCGCATTTCTTACACCACTTCCGATAACTGTTCTCGGTCTTGTGATAAGTATCGATATGTTCGACACCTTGGGTCACTTTCACCTGCGCCGGTGGCCATAAGCTGAACGCATTGATCGGCCCCGCTGACCAATGGCGGCACGACTCGCAATGACAGTAACCCATGCCCGCCGGCACGCCCATGGCGGTTAACTGGACGGCACCGCAAAAGCAGCTGCCGTGATATATGTTTGGATCGCTCATAGTTATTCTCCTTCAGTGGTTGATATTCGCATCGTTGAACTCAGCCCTAATGAACTGTCGAATCTTTAACACCGCCTTAGATAATCCCTTTTGCTCTCAGTAAATCGAGCTGTGCGGCGGTCACGCCGATTTCCGCCAAGAGTTCGTCGGTATGTTGTCCCAATGCCGGTGCCGCGCTGCGTACACGGGTCGGCGTACGCGAAAACTTCGCCGCTGGTCCCGTCAATGGGACGCGAGTGCCGGTGGTGAGTTCCGTGTCCTGAAGCATGTCGCGAGCCTGCACGTGGGGATCTCTCGCTGACTCGGCAAATGTGTTCACCCGCGTCACGGCGAGTCCGAGTGCGTTCATCGTCTCCACGACTTCACCCGTAGTGCGGGTTACGCACCAACCGGCCAGCAACGCGTCAAGCTCGTGACGACGTTCAATACGATCAGGGGCTTTCAGATTACTCAACTCCGGGCGCCCGATATGGTGGGTAAACACCTGCCAATGGCTATCCAGCAAAACACCCGTATAGACGTTCCCGTCGGTGCAGGCGTAGACGTTCACCGGTGCCGCGATCGCGAATTGATTGCCCCAGCGCCGGCTTGCAAGGCCCATCGCACCCATCGTCAGCTGTCCATTACTTTGGAAAATCAGGCCATCGACGAGCGCGATATCGACATGTTGGCCTTCGCCGGTACGGTTCCGATGCAGCAACGCGGCCATCGCACCGAGCGCACAATGCAAGCCCCCTAAATCGTCACCCAGAAATGTTGGCGCTTTGGTTGGACCGCCGTCCGGATCGCCATTGAGGGACGACCAGCCCGTGAAGTTTTGTGCGATCGGATCGTAACCCGGGCGAGCACAGTACGGGCCGAATTGCCCGAAGCCACTGATCGAGGCATAGACAATATCCGGTTTTACTTTGCGAACATCGTTGTATCCGACCCCCCAACCCGCCAGCGTTCCTGGTTTGAAATTCTCGATCACGATGTCGGCGGATTTGCACAGTGCCAGAAACATGTCGCGCCCTTCTGAATCCTTCAGGCTCAACGAAATATTCTGTTTATTGCGGTTCAGCACCTCGTGCAGCACCGATAACGTTGTTCCCGGGACGAATGGCGGCACGCGTCGCATCACCTCGCCTTCGGGATGCTCGACCTTGATCACCGTTGCGCCGAAATCAGCGAGCACGCAGCCCGCCATTGGACCGGCCCAGGTCGTGGTGACTTCGATGACCTTGATTCCGGCGAGTGGTCCGGTGAGATCGTGGCGAGCTTCGGCGTAGAACGCGCTTTTGTCCATGGTATTAACAGAACGCAGGGTGAAGTATCCGCACCATAGAGCGCGTAGGTGGCGATCGCAACCCGTCGCAACGCAATATTAGCGCCGAAATTGCGTGAACCAATTGCATGGAACCAGTAAGCAACCTACCTGCTGTCCGGCGAAACGCGGTGTGCTGTCGCTCTGCTGCGCTGTCGAGGAATATCAAGGAAGCTCGAACAGAGGTTCCAAATAGTCGGCAAGCTTTTTCCCAAGGTGTCGGCTCATTGTTGCGGATAGATGGTTACTATCGGAATAGACAATAATTCCGTGTTGGGTTACCGGGCAACGCGCGGTTGGGCAGACGATTTTGTTCGTGCGGATGTATTTAACTCCGGTAAATTTTCGCACGACGGCGGATTCCTCGAAATCGAATATCTTTCGTTTCGAATTCTCTCGATCAAACTCACACGAGTCAGCCGCGCGGCCTCGCTTCCATTCCGCTTTCGACAAACAAAACGGAACATTTGTGCCCGGTAGGGAGGTATCACCGAGGACCGCGACTTTAATGTCCGACGTGCGGAGTCGAGCGAGTACAGTTTCCAGACCCATTTGCCACGCATCCGGTCTAACAGAGACAGCTTCGATTCTATTGCTAACGTAGCCAGAACTATTCCCCAGGACGACAATTTTTGGCTTAAGGTTCTCAATACGTTGCAGCGTTAGATTTCGCCAATGGTCACATTCGGTATAAGGTCGGTTTAGGTTTTCCGAAAACAGTGAAACTGCAATCGAGGGGCATGAAGATTTTGTCCACCAATAGAGTTTCCAATGTCGTTCCTGCGCTGCACGCTCTAGTGCCGGAAACCATTGCGCGGCGTGTGAATCGCCAAACAATACTACCGTTCGAGTAGAGGATAGATCGCCGTAACTACACTCAGTCTGCGTAGTAGACAAAAAGTCTAAGTGGCAATTCTGCTTGTTGGGTGGAACGTCTACGCGCGCGGCCGCGAACGGACGCTGCCGCGGTGAATCAAGCTCGGCTTTTATAATCTGTCGAGCGGTGAGAAGCGCAACTGCAACCACCGTTGTGGTCGCTAAGCCAAACGCTACCGTGCGCTTCGACGAAGAAAACGTTTTCCAGCGCCCTTGTCGTATCGGGTTCTCTATCAACGAAAACGTAACTTAGGCTAACGCGAAAGAAAGTCCAATCAACATTACGCGGCTGGCGATAGACTCCGCGCCAAAAATACTGCGCGCTAAAACGAATACTGGCCAATGCCATAGATACCACGCGTAAGACAATTCCCCGCACAGTCGCATCGCGGGAGATTCGAGTACTCGCGTAACGACGCTCTGCGCGGCCTTGACGCTCGAAATCAGTATAGCGAAGATTCCTAATGTCGGAATAACGGCTGCGAAGCCTGGGAATCGGGTGTAGTTGTCGAAGCTACATGCAGCGCTCGTGAGCGCGAATAACCCAAGCCATTGCAGGAGCTCAGAGGTTCGTCGTCTGTTATCAGTCAATCCACCTAAATAGGCGAGTGCGCCAAGCGCAAATTCCCAGACACGAGTAAAGGGATTAAAGAACGCCCAAGGTTGGTTGTGGAATGTCAAATAAATTGACAGCAGTAACGACAAGAAGCCGGCAACAATTAGCGTAGTTGCCAGTCGCTTCCGAATTTGCACAGGTGGACAATCCCGAACTACCAGGAAAAGCAGTAATGGCCAGAACATATAAAACTGCTCTTCGACCGCCAATGACCAGGTATGCAGAAATGGATCGGAATCGGCGGATTCGGCGAGATAGTTAGTTGCTGATTCCGCGTACCGAATATTGCTCGCATAGACGAGCGCGGCAAAAGCTGAAGTAACGTATATTTTTAAGGGTCTTCCGGACTTAGTGTGGGTAAAACTTGATCATTTTTCGGTCAAAGCTTAGGCAACATGCAGGTGAGGGTCTTCAATCGAAGGTATTCTTCGTCACGCAGTCCGTAGGCGCGACGCTGCAACACACGGATTTTATTGTTCAAC
>SHZM01000108.1 GCA_009692265.1 Gammaproteobacteria bacterium | reverse complement strand
AATAATCGAAGACCTCACAGTAGCCTTGATCGAAAGACACCGGATCAGGTCTACTTTGCATCACTGCCAGTGGCCACGGCAGCTTAAACATCCGCGGAGAATCCACTTATAGATTCCGGCCCACTGTGCAGACGATTGGGGCCAGCTCTTGCGACGCCTCCGTTATCTCTGAATTTCGCCTCCGCCACTAGCCTATCGATCGGGAACTCGTACCGATACCCACCCCACAAGAGATCGATTCCACTATGTTTGGTACGGACGGACCTTCCGAGCAGCGGGAGATCTTCAATACAGGCCACACACAGGCCTAGGTCCGAACGGTCGCCGCATAGTCGACAGCTTCCGAGCCGGACGGTGCCGACTTCTTTTTGATTAGATTTAAACCGGTTGTCTAGGTTTCGAACCCGCGCTAGCGTCGACAGGATATACTTCTCGAGAATAACCATGGTGACCTCCTTGTCATCTGGACTAATGGAGCCAACGGTATGTCTGTTACTGAACGCGATCAACTGGGTAATAAAGAGGTTGATTCATTATCTTGGTCAATCGGGTCCGCAGAATTGCTGCTAGTTACTCCGTTGATGGACCTGTTATTTAAAGCGCAGAGTGTTCATCGCGCTAATTTTGACCAAAATACGGTTCAACTCAGCACGCTTTTAAATATCAAAACCGGCGGTTGCCCTGAAGATTGCGCGTACTGCCCACAAAGCGCGCGGTATGCTACAGGTGTAGAGACAAGCGAACTTCTCAGTGTCGACGACGTTCGCACTGCGGCTCTACGGGCCAAAGAAGCTGGAGCGACTCGGTTTTGCATGGGCGCTGCTTGGCGTTCTCCGAAAGACCGGGATTTAGAGCGCGTTGCTGTATTGATTTCAGCTGTCAAGGAATTGGGACTTGAGAGTTGCGTCACTCTAGGCATGCTGAAACCCGCGCAAGCAGATCGCCTAAAGGCCGTCGGCCTAGATTATTACAATCACAATCTTGATACCTCTCCGGAATTTTACGGCTCCATCATTTCGACGCGGACCTATCAAGATCGTCTTGACACGTTGAGCGCTGTGCGCGCCGCGGGCATCAACATTTGCTGCGGCGGTATCATTGGCATGGGCGAGTCCAGGACCGATCGCGCGGGTCTGCTGTGCTCGCTGGCGAACATGCCGGTGCCGCCAGAAAGTGTTCCGATCAACATGCTTGTTCGAGTCAAAGGCACCCCTCTCGAAGCAGCAGAAACGATCGATAGCCTGGAAATGGTACGAACGGTCGCCGCTGCACGAATCATGATGCCGCGAGCCTATGTTCGCCTTTCCGCCGGCCGCACCGAGATGAACGCCGAAGCTCAAACCCTGTGCTTTTTTGCGGGCGCGAATTCGATCTTTTACGGCGAGCAATTATTGACGACGAGTAATCCGATAACAGCCCAGGATCGCCAGCTATTCACGCGTTTAGGATTATCCCCAGCGGTTGCCGCGCACTGATGGGGTGACCGCCGTGTTGGAATGCTTCGCCGACCGCTTAACAGCCTACGCACGCGTGAACCTCAAACGAGTACTCGAGCCAAATACCGAAGCGCAAGGCGCTGAGATTTCAATCAATGGTCGTCGCCTACTAAACTTCTGCAGCAACGATTACCTCGGTTTAGCTAACCACCCGCAGCTAAAGGCGGCGACGATAGCTGGTGTACAACGTTATGGCGTCGGGGCAGGCTCGTCCGCTTTACTTTCTGGTCATTCGGCTGCTCACGAATTGTTAGCGAACCAGCTTGCACGTTTTCTAAAACGCGAACGCGCGATCCTTTTTTCATCTGGATATCTCGCAAACCTCGGCGTCCTTTCAGGATTAGTCTCTCGACACGACTCGATTTTCCACGACAAACTCAATCATGCCTCGCTAATAGACGGCGTGCGGCTGACCGGCGCTCAGAACTCACGATACCCACATGCTGAATGTCGAATACTTGACGCTAAATTGGCGGCGATTAATACCGGACAGTCATGGTTAGTCACCGATGGCGTGTTCAGCATGGACGGCGACTTAGCGCCACTTTCCGACTTAGCGGATCTCGCGACCAAACATAACGCGATTCTTATTTGCGATGACGCCCATGGTTTCGGTGTGGTGGGTGAAGGAGAAGGGACCGTCACGGAGTTCGGTCTTAGCGAAAAACAGGTGCCGCTTTTAATCGTTACGTTTGGCAAGGCTCTCGGAACTATCGGCGCCGCCGTTGTCGGGCCGGCCGTGCTTATCGAAAATCTCATTCACGCAGCACGAACGTTCATTTACGACACAGCACTTCCACCGGCACTCGCACATGCAACCTCCACTGCGCTGTCCTTAATGCGCGACGACGTTCGCATCCGTGAACGCTTGTTCGCGAACATCCGCTATTTTCACCAAGGATTAGAGGCCAGTGGCTTACGCATTCCGCGCAGCACGACACCTATTCAGCCCTTTATCATCGGTGATTCAAGCGCCGCACTTCACGCTGCCGCACAACTTCTTGAGCGAAATCTCTACGTGCGCGCGGTACGACCACCCACAGTGCCTAAAGGTACAGCGCGCTTACGGATCTGTTTGAGCGCCGCGCATACCACTTCACACATCGATAGATTAGTCGACGGGTTGTGTACAGTTAAATCGCTATGTGCGGAGCAATTGGGTGAGCGGTAAGCATGGAGAAATTCAACGCGCGTTCGATCGCGCCGCCGCATCGTATGACGCATTCGCGGTATTACAGAGGGAAGTTGGTGATCGCGTCCTGAGCAGACTGCAGTACATGCATATTGAACCGAAACTGATCTTAGACCTCGGCGCTGGAACGGGATATTGCGCGCGTCACCTTGAAAAAAAATTTAAAAAAGCTCGCGTAGTATTGCTCGACCTTGCGCTGAGTATGTTGATAACTGCCCGCACGAATCAAACTCGTCGATGGTCATCGCGCTCTCATTATTTATGCAGCGACACGCTAAAGCTCCCCATGCTATCCGCTTCAATCGATTTCGTCTTTTCCAACCTGATGCTGCAATGGTGCAACGATCTACCAACAGTCTTTAAGGAATGCAGAAGAGTTTTACGCCCAGGTGGCTTACTGTTGTTTACGAGTTTGGGGCCGGACACCCTGCAAGAACTCCGTCGTGCGTGGTCGGAAGTCGACGGGCTGCCACACGTCAACGTGTTTTCAGATATGCACGATGTGGGAGATGCGCTCATTAGCAGCGGTTTTAGCGCCCCGGTGTTGGACCGAGATTTGATCACGATGACTTATCAAGACCTTTTTGATCTCATGCGAGATTTGAAAGGCATCGGCGCGCAAAATAACCTCACAGGTCGCCGTCGGAGCCTAACGGGCAAAACGGCATTAACCCAAGTACGCGCGGCCTATGAACGATATAGAAACAATGCTTTGCTACCAGCCACTTATGAAATCGTTTACGGGCATGCCTGGGCACCGACTTCGAATACTCGCGCTCAAGACGGCAGTACCGTCGCAACTTTTCCGTTCAAACACCTAACGCGCCGAACTTAATGAACGTCTTTATTGCCGGTACGGATACCGAGATCGGCAAAACCGGTGCCACCTGTGGACTTTTAAAAGCACTTAGTAATCGAGGTCATCGCGTTGCCGGCATGAAGCCCGTGGCGGCTGGCACTACCGGCGACGGACTAAATCCCGATGCCATAGCGCTACTGCGTTCTTCATGTCCTGGGCTTCTATACGAATGGGTCAATCCTTGCGTATTTCAGGCCCCGACAGCCCCGAACATCGCTGCTGACTTAGAAGGCCGCAAAATTGTGTGGGAGGCGATTGAGGCAGCCTACAGAATACTTAGCGCTAATGCCGATTTGGTTGTACTTGAAGGAATAGGTGGTTGGCGTGTGCCATTAGCACCTGGCCTTTTTGCCTCGGATATTCCAAAGCGCCTAGGGTTGCCAGTGGTCCTTGTTTCGGGCATCAGATTAGGCGCTGTGAATCACACGTTACTCACGGCAGAGGCGATCGAACGTGACGGCTGCAGGTTACTGGGTTGGCTCGCGAACGTGATAGATCCAGCCTACCCTTACACCATGGCGACTATCGAGACATTGAAACGCCACATTACAGCTCCTTGTCTGGGCGAAATACCGTGGCTCGCAAAGTTCGACCCTGGAATGATTACCGCGCATTTAACCGCGCTCACGGATGCCATCGACGTCTGCTGAACTACGCCACACCCTAATGCAAATCCATCAGACATCGATTTCGATCGTCAGCGATATCCGGAACGAGCCGCAAGTGTGGGTAATAACGCCGACTAGGGCGTTATCCTGGACTGAAGCCAAACGTGTGTTATGGCTAGTCAGCGCGTTCCCAGCTGCCAGCGGACTGCTATTTTTGTACCTTGGCGCGCCGCTGGTACTCCCGTTCGCAGGCTTAGAGATTGTCTTGTTGTGGGTGGCGTTTTATTACGTCATACGAGGAGGTCAGTGGCGCGAAGTCATCCGACTGACCGAGTCGAAAATCACCCTTGAAAAAGGCCGCAACAACCCTTCAGAAATCTATTCGTTCGATCGCGCTTGGGTTCAAGTTCATCTTCGCCAATCGACACGCCAGTGGCAACCAAGTCAATTAACCTTGACCTCAAAGGGTCGTGAAGTCACGTTGGGAGAGTTCCTTACGGACTGCGAACGAAGCGAATTAGCACAATCGCTGTTTAACGCCATCCACAAAACCCGTTAGAATGCCGCCGATTCATTTCCGCCTATCTATCGCTGGCGTGGGGACGCACCAGCGTAAGCACTGTAACGCGGCTAGGATGGAGGGCCAGATTCTAAACCATGGGGAGCTGTGGGGAGCCAACTGCATGACCAGTCCGAATTCCAAACCAGGCGCCGTGCGCGCGCTATTCACCGCCGTTTTAGTGTTGTTCCCCGGGGTTGCAAGCGCAGGTTGGGATCAACTCAACCTGCCGCGTGGCGTGACGCCGTATAGCAATACTGTTTACGACCTTCACATGCTTGTCCTATGGGTGTGCGTGGCGATTGGGGTGGTGGTGTTCGGCGCCATCTTCTATTCAATTTTTAAATTTAGGCATTCTCAAGGAGCCATTTCAGCGCAGTGGCACGAAAGTACGATGGTCGAGGTCCTATGGACAACCGTTCCTTTTGTGATTTTGATTGCGATGGCGGTCCCCGCGACCACCGCGTTGATCATGATGGAAGACACTTCTAAATCTGACCTCACAATTAAAGTCACTGGTTACCAGTGGAAATGGCATTACGAATACGTCAATGAAGGGGTTGGAGTCTTCAGCACCTTGGCTCATACCAGTAACGTTGCGCGCCAGCTCAATTCAGGTGTCGACCCCAACACGGTGGAAAATTATCTTCTGGAAGTCGACAACGAAATCGTGGTCCCGATCAACAAAAAAATTCGTTTCCTCACCACCGCCGCGGACGTTATTCACGCATGGTGGGTGCCGGTGCTCGGTTGGAAACGCGACGCCGTTCCCGGATATATCAACGAATCTTGGGCCACGATCGAGCAAGCGGGTGTCTACCGTGGTCAATGCACAGAACTCTGCGGCAAGGACCATGGATTCATGCCTATAGTCGTACGTGCCGTCGCCGAGTCGGAATACCAAGCGTGGATCGAGAAAAAGAAAGCGGCTCAAGCACCGGCAGCGACTTCCCAGGTACTACCGGATAGCAGCCAGCCCGATAGTTCTATCGCCCAACGCCAATAAGGCGCTGGGTAGTTATTGAAATAAGCACGAGGACCAGCGAATGGGTGATGCAGCTGTTCACGACGATCATCACGGCTACCATCCGTCCGGCATGATGCGTTGGTTGACGACGACTAACCACAAAGACATCGGGACGATGTACCTGATATTTGCGCTAGTGATGTTCTTCATTGGCGGCTCCATGGCGATGGTGATCCGCCTAGAGCTATTTCAACCTGGCATGCAATGGGTTGATCCGCAGTTATTCAACAGCATGACCACCATGCACGCGCTGGTGATGATTTTCGGGGCCGTAATGCCCGCAGAGCTGGCCCCGAGATTCTGCACAGTAAGATAAGTGGATTTTCTGCCCGATGAGGCGATGATACGCCTCGATTTAGGAGCAGAACATGAGCCTGAGAACTCGCCGGAACCACTCACCGGCCTTCAAAGCGAAAGTGGCGCTAGCCGCGGTCAAGGGCGAGGCCACGCTGTCGGAGT
>SHZM01000039.1 GCA_009692265.1 Gammaproteobacteria bacterium | reverse complement strand
CGGCATTGAATACAATTAAATCGGCGGGATCGCGGGCGGGTCCGGGTGACATCGCTCGATCGAATAAACGGAAGACGTCGGTTTCACTGGTCGCGTCGGTTAGTACCGACTCCGCGCTGCCGCCTGCGGCGGTGATCGTGCGCACCACCGTTTCAAGTTTTTCCAAGGTGCGGCCGGCCACTAGCACGTGGTGACCTTCGGCCGCGAAGCGACGACACACCGCCGCCCCCACGCCTAATTCTGCGCCGACGCCGACAACTACCGCAGTTGGCTTATTCTATAGTCCGCTCCTGGGGAAAACCGAGCCGGATCATCTCAATTTCCGCCCCATTTGTCTCCCAACTGATTACAATCGGGTCGACAATTCCCATTCACATAAAGGAGGTCCTATGCCCACTATCAATCGCCAAGGCGTGAACGTTTTTTACGAAAGCCACGGCAGCGGTCTGCCGATCCTGTTCCTGCACCCGTGGACGACGAATCGGTTTATCTGGGCTTCGCAAATTTTTGAATTCGCGCGCGAACATCGCTGTCTCGTCGTCGATCATCGTGGACATGGTTTGTCCGATAAACCCGCAAGCGGCTACGCGATCGGCGAGATGGCGGCAGACGTTGTCGCAATCCTTGATCACGCGGGTGTCGATCGCGCCGTGCTCGTCGGCAACTCGATCGGTGGCATGATCGCGATGCAGACGAGCCTGGATGCACCGGGCCGGGTGCTCGGCAATCTCATTCTGAGCAGCGGCACGAATCTAGGCGCGAGCATGGACCCGGCGGCGGGCGAAGCACTGCAAAAAGATTGGCGGGGGGTGTTTAGCGGATTAATGAATTCGGCGATTTCCGCGAAATCGAAAACTGAGCGACCGGAAATTCTGGCGTACATGGAGGGTTGCTTCCGCACGCCGAGCAATTTCACTGAAGGTGTGTTTTTCGCGAGCGCGGCCGATCCGAATGGCGTATTTAACTGGAACATTACCGATCGGTTGAAAGACATTAAGCAGCCGACATTGATTATCGCCGGTGAAGAAGATGGCGCGACCACGGTGGCGCAAAATCAATTCCTCGCCGACAACATTCCGAACGCGAAGATAAAAATTTACAAAGACGTCGGCCATTTCTGCCAATGGGAGAAAGCGCCCGTGTTTAACGACAATTTACGCAGCTTCGTGCAGCAATTTAAGTAGCGCACGCGACTGTTAGGAAATGCGCAAGGCGGCGAGACGGACAGTATTGTGTCTTGCGGCGATCCTCTCGGGCCCGTTACTCGTCGCGGTAAGCGGTGCGATCAGTTTGACCTCGGACTGGCGCACCGCGAACCGTGAGAGTGCGCAATTGGCACCGCCTCCGGCGACGACGCCGGAAGCGGTTGTTCAAGTCTACGCAGCGCGCGCGTTTAACTGGCGCGGCCTCATCGCGGTCCATACGTGGATCGCGACCAAGGCACCGAACGCGTCCGAGTATACCGTGCACCAAGTGCTTGGTTGGAATCGATGGTACGGAAAATCAGTGGTCGAGTCGGCGGTCGATCTCCCCGATCGCTATTGGTACGACGCAAAACCCGAAATCGTGCTCGATGTTCGTGGTGAGTGGGCGGCTGGATTAATCGCACCCATCGAGGCGGCGGTCGCGCATTATCCCTACGCCGATCACTACCGCTTATGGCCGGGTCCGAATAGCAATACCTTTATCGCGTTTATCGCGCGTGAAGTGCCTGGGTTGAACTTGAACCTTCCGGTCACCGCGATCGGCAAGGATTATCTGCCGGCCGGGGCGTGGTGGGGTGCAGCGCCTAGCGGTACCGGTTTCCAATTCTCGCTCGGCGGAGTTCTCGGCGTTTTAGTCGCAAAAACCGAAGGGCTTGAAATCAACATTTTTGGCTTGGTTTTCGGGCTCGATCCGTTGCGTCCGGCGCTAAAGTTGCCGGGCCTCGGGCGAATCGGTGTCGGCGGGTAATCACGCGAACACGTTAAATTGTTCGAACTCACCTTTGAGCACCTTCGCGGCTGAAGCGCTTTTCAGCCAGCCATCGATTGCGGTGGTATAGACCCGCCTGAAATCCGTGGTAAAGACCAGGTTGTCGCCTTCATCGAGCGCGTCGAGTTTAGGCGGTGCACCGTAGTGACCACCCCGCACGCCTTTGCCGGCCAGGAACATCACGTTAGCGGTGCCGTGATCGGTGCCTTGATTCGTATTTTCCGTCGCACGTCGACCGAACTCGGAGAACACCAACACAGCCACGCGATCGGCGACGCCAAGGCGTTCGAGATCGCGAATGAACCCATGAACGGCGTCCCCCGCGTAGCTCAACAAGCGCTCATGCAAGTCAGGTTGCTGGACGTGGGTGTCAAAGGCGTTATTGCGATACGCCAGGTAGTACAACCGGGTTGGCAGTCCGGCATTGATACAGGCGGCGACCTTCGGAAATTGCGCGGACAGCAGGCCATAATCAATCGGTGTTTGGTAATTCGCCCAGGCGTTGCGGATGAGTGCCGACGCTTCAGCCGCGCTGCGTGCTACGGTGTTCAAGTAATCGAGCGAGGCGTTACCGGTGGCTGCGCTCGCAACCTTGTCGAGGACGCCGTGTTCCTGAAACAGAGTACGGCGTTGAAAGCGCTCGGGCTCATCAAAAACAACCGGCGTATGCAGACGGCTTTTCACGGCCAGCGACTGTGTCGTGTCAATGTTAATCAGCAGGTTCGGCGTGGGTTCCTCGGTCAATGCATCGGCGAGGCGGCCGTACCAGCCATACTCGTCGCCGCGATTCGGTGCAGCGGTATGCCAATACGCCATCGAAGTGAAATGCGAAAACGACGGTTGCTCGTAGCCACAGCCATGCACGATCGCGAGTTGCCCATCCTGCCAGAGACGCTCGAAGCCCAGGAGGCCTGGGTTTAAACCCCAATGGTCATCCAGTTTGCGAACGTCTTTAGCTTTGATGCCAATTGTCGGTCGCAATTTGTAGTAGACGTCATCGCCATAGGGTACGACGGTATTCAAACCATCATTGCCGCCGGAAAGTTCGAAGACGACGAGGATGCGGTCCTGTATTGTGGACTGCGTCGCGAGTGCGGCGGCGAGTGCGCGCGGTGTGGGTCCGGCCAGTAAACCGCTGGCGGCAAGCGCGGCGGTGTTACGCAAGAAAGTCCGTCGAGTGATCCGCATCTGGTTTTCTACCCTAGTTGATATTCCGGGCGGCTTAAGATCAGGTGCAGTAACACCCGCAGCGGATCTTCGAGCACCGTCGCGGACGCTAGAACGTCGGCACTCCCTAGTTCGTGTTCGAAGGTCTCGGCTAATTGGCGGCGAGTGGTGTCGTTGAGCGGCACCGACAGAAAACGTGCCACAAAGTAGTCGACTACTGCTAGGGGAGTCGTGAGCTCCTTGGTTAAGATCATTTTCGTTAAATCGAGACGCGCCAGATCGCGCGGGATGGGCTTAACTCGCTCGATCGCTTTTTGCCATCCGCGATAACTCGCGTAGCGCGTATTGAAATCCTCGTCGCGATCGACGTTGTTGGACATCGCCATCATGTCACCGCCAGTCTCGGCTTCCAGCGGTTTGGTCGCGCTTGCCATGTCCATGCCGGCGCGGAGTCGTTGGTGCACGGCGCGGATTTCAGGCCCAGTCGGGTATACGGGATAGCGATCCTCGGGAATAAATTCGATATCTGGAAAGACGAGATCGAGTGCGAAATTACCGCGTTCGATCAACAAGCTCGGCGTGATCCAACTGCGGCCGTAACTCCAGCCGGCCACGGTCGGCGGATACAGCAGATGCTGCCCTAGGCTGGCGGTGACCAGGTTGAAATCGGGTGCGCCGGGGACCTGGGCCAGGCCAAGCTTGCGATAAGTGGATACGACGAACTCCACCGGGCTTTTGAAGCGGGTTCCCTGTGAAAGATCAGCGTAAAAATCCTTCGAAAGGAAGAGCGTCTCCAGCAACGGCGCTAGTTCGTACTTTGCGTTGCGCAAGCGCGCTCCGAGCGCCACCTTTAGTTCATCTGAAATGTCATCGCGCACGAAGAAGCGATAGAGTTTTGCAGCGATAAATTCTGGCGCTGCCGGTTGTGCGAGCAGCAGGTCGATGACCTGAACACCGTCGAATCGTCCGGTGTTACCTAGTACAGTTTTCTCAGCGTCGTCGTGTTTCGACGGATCTGCGTGAAACTCAACTCCGACGAAATTCCACCCGGTAAAAGCGCGTGCTGCTTCGCGAATATCTTCTTCGGTGTAGTGACCGACCCCGAGCGTGAACAGCTCCATGATCTCGCGCGCGAAGTTTTCATTGGGTGAGCCTTTGACATTCACGCCCGCGTCCAGAAACGCGAGCATCGCAGGGTCCTGCGCAACTTTGATCATCAGGGTGCGAAAGTTACCCATGCCTTCGCGTTGAAACAGCTCCAGTTGTCGCAGCATCTTGCGATAGTCGCGAACCTTCTCTTCATTCGTTGCGAAATGGCCGTGCCAGAACAGCGCCATTTTTTCCTGAAGAGGGCGAGGAGTGGATACCATGCGATTCGCCCACCAATACGCAACGCGATGGGTCTCTAGTCGACTCGCACGTAACCAATAAAAGAACTGATTGACGATGGCTTGCTGTGGACGGTTACCCGAGGCCTTCACCTTAATGCCCAGCGCCTCGCCGGTTTTCTCGGCCTGCGCTGTTGTGGCAGGGCGGCTTGCGGGAAAGGGATCCAGGCCGGCTTCGAAAATGCCAGAGTGTTCGAAGGGCGGCAGCGAGGATTTTGGCGCGCCTTTGAAGTTGACGAGATACGCCACCGCCTGTTCCGGCGTATAGCTCGCGAACAGATCTGCTTCTTCAGGTGTACCGCCAAAGCCCGCGCGTTCGAGTAAGTGCCGTGCCTTAGCGCGATCCCACTCGGCGGCTGCGATGGGGTTCAGATCTCCCACCCAGGTTTCATTTGCGCTCGTGCCGGCGAGCACGCTGAGCAGGCAGGAGGTTACGACGAGAGCGGGTATCAGCCGCTGGTATCTTCCAAGAGTCATGTCATCCCCTACACGATGCCGAAAAACGGTTGTACATCGACAAGACTCCCGGCCTCGACTCGACCGGTCTCCATGTCGAGCACGATGAAACAATTGGCGTTGGACATGGAACTCAGGATTCCGGAGCCCTGATCCCCTGTCGCACTCACCACGTACGCGCCGTTTTCGTCACGGGCCAACCGCGCGCGTTGGTATTCAACCCGGCCTGGACGCTTCTTCAGCAGCGTAGTCGTGTGCGCCCGCAACACCGGGTACTCGCTCGCCGAAGTACCCATCAACTGGAGAAGCGCGGGTTGGACAAACTGATAGAACGTCACCATCACCGAGACTGGATTTCCCGGCAGACCGAAGAATAACGCGTGGCCGAGATCGCCGAACGCTAGCGGCCGCCCGGGTTTCATCGCGACCTTCCAAAACTTCACTTCGCCCAGGCGACTCAGGATCTCCTTGGTATAGTCCGCTTCACCCACCGACACTCCACCGGAGGTGATAACGACATCAGCGTCCGCACTAGCGCTGACAAACGCCGCCTGCAAGGCATCGGGGTCGTCGGCCACGACCCCGAGATCCGCAATCTCAACCCCGAGTCGGGTCAGCATGCCGAACAAGGTATAGCGGTTGCTATCGTAGATCTCGCCGATGCCCAGTGGCTCACCGAGCGAGCGCAGTTCATCCCCGGTCGAGAAGAACGCCACGCGTGGCTTGCGGAGTACTTTGAGTTCGGTGATCCCCAAGGAGGCTATCAAGCCGAGTTCGGCAGGAGTGATTCGTTGCCCCGCCGTGAGGATCGTTTGACCCCGGGCAATATCTTCGCCAATCGCGCGCAGATGCTGGCGGGGTTGGTGGCGACCATCAATTCTGATGCGATCACCCCGCGCTTCGACCAGTTCCTGCAGCAGAATCGTATCCGCACCTTCGGGCACGACCGCTCCGGTCATGATGCGTACGGCCTGGCCGGGGACCAAGGTGCCGTAAAAGGGTTTACCGGCAAACGAACTGCCGATCACGGTGAGTTCGCGGACCCCTTCCGCGGGAAGGTCGGTGGCTACGATGGCGTAGCCGTCCATGGCTGAATTCAAATGCCCCGGCACATCGATACGCGACACGACGGGGCTCGCCAGCACGCGCCCAAGTGCATCACGCACTGGAACGCTTTCAGCAGCGAGCAGCGGCTTAACGTGCGCGGCGATGCGCAGTCGGGCTTCAGCGCAGGTTAATGAATTCGGATCGTAATCGTCGTCACAACTTGGCTGGACGTCTAATCTGGCGCTGGACATACGCGAGCTCATTTATTTCCGGTCTGGATCATTTTGATCACGAAGGTTTCAATGCCGGCGATGTCGTTGAGCGCAAGGCGGGGCAGGAAGGGGCCGTCGAGTGCCGCGACATCGGTTGCGATTGCGATGATAGAAGCGTCGGTGGCGGCCAACAAGTCGCGCTTGAGCGCTGGGCGATGCACTTCGATCTTTGGGAACTTTTCATGGCGGAAGCCTTCGACCAAAATCAGATCGAGGGAGTCCTCGCCTAGAATCGCGAGCATTTCGGCCAAGTTAGGTTCAACCGGTGCGGGCCGCTCGTTGATCAATGCCCAACGCCTCGACGAACCGACCACGATGCGTGCGGCACCAGCGTGGCGCAGTTCATAGCTGTCCTTGCCGGGATGGTCGATATCAAACTCATGGTGAGTATGTTTGATGATCCCGATGCGCAGCCCGCGCGCGGAGAGGCGCGCAATGAGTTTAGTCAGCAAGGTGGTCTTTCCACTACCGCTATAACCCGCGAAGCCAAGCACGAAGGGTGAGGTCATTAGTCGCAGGCTCTCAGTCGACCTTCAGCCGCGGCGAGTTCTTCTATTGTATTCACATTCGCAAACGCGTCGGCGTCCAGCGCAAAATCAACCGAGCGCATTTGATGCTGCTCGAACCAGCGCGTGATTTTGCGGCCATCGGAGGCTAAAAATTTGGCTAAAGATGCCTGTAACCGCGTGGGTATTAATGCAAATACGGGTTGCAACTCGCCGCAGGCAAAGGCCACCGCGATCGTGTCTTCGGAATCGAGTGCCGCGGCGAGCCGTGCAACGAAATCATGCGGGAGAAACGGGCAATCGCAGGGCGCGGTGACCAGCCAGGGCGTTGCGCAGCGGGCGAGACCGCTTAAGATGCCAGCGAGTGGGCCCGCGTAATCGTGCAGAGTGTCGGTGACGACTGGATGACCAAAGTCTCGATACGTTTCAGTATTGCGGTTGGCGCTGATCATGATGCTGTCGACCTGTGGCGCTAAGCGTTCCAGGACATGCGTGATAAGGGGTCGGTTTGCCAGAGTCACCAAGCCCTTATCGAGCCCCGACATACGGCTGCCTTGACCACCCGCGAGGACGAGACCTGTGATTGTAGACGGCGCGTCAACCACCCGTTGCATTCATATGCCGGAAGATCATGGGTTGCGCGGTTAAGCGGAAGTCGTGACCGCGCGGCTTGATCTCCATCGACTCCCGGATCGTTGCTTTCAGGGCCTCTAAATCTCCAGGTTGGCGACGTAGCACCGCGCGCAGATCAACCGAGTGTTCCTGGCCCAGGCACAGTAGCAGACGGCCCTCGGCGGTGACTCGCACCCGATTACAGGCTTCGCAGAAATTATGGCTGTGGGGGGAGATGAAACCCACCCGCGTGTTGGTTTCTCTTAGCCGATAGTATTTAGACGGGCCGCCGGTCTGTTCGGTGGTCGGAATCAACGTGAAGACTTTTTCGAGATCTGCCTTGATCTGGTCGCTGGAGTAGTAGGCCTCCGCGCGATCGTGATCCCCGATGACCCCAAGCGGCATTTCTTCGATGAAGGATAAATCCATCCCGCGCTCTGCGGCGAAGCGGACCAGCGTGACCACTTCGTCGTGGTTGCGGTGTTTAAGGATAACCGCGTTAATCTTCAAGCTCTGAAAACCCGCTGCCAGTGCCGCGTCGATCCCGGCGAGAACCAGGTGCAATTCGCCAGTGCGGGTGATCCGCGCAAAGCGTGCCGGATCCAGAGAGTCGAGGCTGATATTGATTCGTTTAACCCCGGCCTCTTTAAGCGGCACCGCAAGTTTCGTGAGCTGCGAGCCATTGGTGGTAATTACCAATTCACGGAGGCCAGGTAAGGGCGCAATCTTCGCTAAAAGTCCGACCACATTGCGTCGTACCAGGGGTTCGCCGCCCGTGATGCGTACTTTATGCACGCCCAACTCGACAAACGCCCGGGCGACGGTCTCAAGCTCTTCCAAGGTCAGGACCTGCGCCCGTGGTACAAATTGAGTATCCGGTTCCATGCAATACACACAGCGGAAATCGCAGCGATCCGTGACCGAAATCCGGACATAGTCAACCACGCGGCCGAAGCGGTCGATGAGTTGTTCAGTGGGCGAAGTTACTGGAGTCATGTCGTAGGGTTGTGGGCTTTGCCTTTAGCATCTTGAGCGAATTTTGAGAAGTGCCCATAAGTATATACGGCTTTAGTCAGGAGTAACGGTACCCCAGCGTGCGAAAGGGTAATCGGTCAGACGCGAGTTGTAGTAACGCGGGTCATGCGAAACTTCCGACCCCAACCAAGCCGGTTTCGTAAAGTCCTGGTCACTTGCGGCCAACTCAATTTCCGCCACGATGAGACCCGCATTTGCGCCCTCGAAAACATCGATCTCCCATACATTCCCGTCGAGCGGTACGTAGTGGCGTACTTTTCCCACACAGCGATTTTCGCAAAAAAGAGCAAGCATTTCTTCGGCGTCGCTTACGGGAATCGAATATTCGAACTCGTGACGAGAAATTCCTAGAGTTGCGCTTTTGAAATTCAGAAAGGCCTGTGCCCCCGCAATCCGGACTCGAATTGAACACTCCGGCGAACTCGTCATATAGCCTTGGCGCATGGCCTCGCTATGGCTGACCTGCGCACGCCATTGCGCGTTTACGAGCAGAAATTTGCGTTCTATTTCCTGTGCCATGCCCGCAAGGGGACGCGCTGCGCGCGTCGTGGCGAACTCACCCAAAAGGTGACAGCCATTTGAGCGGTAAAATTATTCTTTTTCACGGGCTTACTCATGCTCGACAGGGGTCAACTGCCGCTTTTAGGTTAATGACTTGCTGCGACGAATTCGCGCATCTTGACCCAGAGTCTACGCGAGCCATGCCAGAATACGGCCATGTCTAGCGCTAAAACCACCCCGACTTCACCCGCACGACTGCTGTGTACCGTCGGCTTGTTTGGGTTTGCCTCGGGCTTGCCACTCGCGCTGACGGGCAGCACCTTGCAAGCGTGGCTTACCGAAGGTGGCCTGCGAATCGAAACGATCGGCGCGTTGTCCCTCGTCGGCTTCCCCTACTTGTTCAAATTCCTCTGGGCGCCCTTGCTCGATCGCTTCCCATTGCTCCGCGGCAGTCGGCGACGTGGTTGGGTCTTGTTGACCCAGGGATTGTTGATAGCGCTATTTAGCTTACTCGCGCTGAGCGATCCACAGAGCGATTTATCACGGATCGTCGTTATCGTCGTGATTCTCGCCATCGTCTCGGCAACACAGGACATCGCAGTTGATGCGTATCGTGCCGAAGCTCTGACCCACGATCAACGTGGTTTAGGGGCCGGAGTTTCAGTGGCTGGTTATCGTATGGCGATGATCGTCTCCGGTGCCGGAGCACTGTTGATCGCGGATCGCTTCGGGTTCTCGGTCAGCTTTTGGTGTTTGGCCGGGTGTCTCGCCGGCTTGATGTTGATGAGCGTTTGGGCACCCGAAGCGAGCTTGCAAATTTCCGCACCGCAGTCGTTGGAAGACGCGTTTGCCAGCCAATTACTTGCGTTATGGGCCACCCCAGGCATTGTCGGCTTTCTCGCTCTCGTGGTGTTGTACAAACTCGGCGATGCGTTCGCTGGCAATTTATCGATGGCGTTCTTCATTCGCGGCCAGGGCTTTTCGTTAACGGAAATCGGGGCGATTTATAAGGCCTTGGGGCTGGTCGCCACGATCGTCGGCGGGATCCTCGGCGGCTACTGGATGATGCGGCTCGGTTTGTATCGTGCGCTGCTGTGGTTCGGCCTGCTCCAGGCGCTGACGAATATCGGGTTCCTGCTGCTCGCGGCGACCGGCAAATCGTTGGCCGGCATGATGGTTGTCGTTACCCTTGAAAATCTCACCGGAGGGATGGGCACCAGCGCCTTACTTGCACTGATGATGGGGCTATGCCAATTACGCTACACCGCGACACATTTCGCACTGCTCTCGGCGCTTTCCAGTGTTTCGCGGGTCCTAATCGGGCCTGCGGCGGGGCAGGTCGCCGCGATCGGCTGGGTCCCTTTTTTCGCTATATCGCTGGTGCTGGCAGTGCCAGCATTACTGCTGCTTACCACACTACGCGCACGGATCATCGAAGTTGGAAAGTAAGGATGACGTGAACTAAATCTAATCGATCCGTACAACCCGGATCCCGACACTGTCGTTACCCGTATCCGACTGAAGTTTGTCGCGCGCCGCGGAGCGCAAGGCTTTGGGTCCACTGGAGTACGCGCCGCCGCGCACCATCCGCAGTTTGCAGTTGCCACCCTCAAACACGGTGCCATCGCTGGGGGCACCTCCGTAGTTTTCATGGAAGCAGTCGTAAACCCATTCCTGGAGGTTTCCGGCGGTATCGTGGACCCCGTACCGGTTTGCATCGAAACGTCCGACTTTAGTCGGGAGTCGCGGGTCAAGACCCGACTCGCAGGCGAAGCAGTGTGCATTGTCTTCGCCAAGATCGCGCCCCCACTAATAATTTCCGGTGGTACCAACTCTCGCTGCGAACTCCCACTGCGCTTCGCTGGGGAGCCGATAGTCGTGCCCGGTTTGTTTACTGAGCCATTGCGTGTAGGCCAGCGCATCGTCCCAACTGACGAAGAATACGGGGTGTTTAGCTGGATCGAGATCTTCGGTTTTCGGCGGGCGACGCCCAGTGGCGGCAACGAATTTTCGGTATTCCGCGATAGTAACTTCGTTCACGCTGATTGCGAACGAAGCGAGTTTCACTGAGTGCTGCGGGCGTTCGCTAAATTCGGCCGCGCTGTCTGGGCTGCCCATCGTGAAGCTACCGGCGGGTAGTTGCACCATCAGTGACCCGGGGGCGTCTTGAAAGGTTTTTCCGGTACCTGCTACCGGCGCGGCTTCGACCGGTTCGACAGCGGGTTCGGTAACTTCGAGGTCTTCGTCGGGCTCCGCATCGGAGTCAGTCGCGTCTATCGCGGTCTCATCGACAACCGCCGGGGCATCGGGATCAGGCAACGCGAGTTCCGGCAGCGGCTCGGCTTCCTTGACCAAAGATTGTTGCCAAAACCAGTAACCGCCACCGAGTGCTAGGAGCACCAGGACCGCAACCGCCGACAGAGTTTTGGCAAGACTGCTCGCCTCGGGCGATGTGTCCACCGGCACAGTGGCGCGGCGGAAGGGGGTGGTGGTGCCGACGCGACGTTCGCCAGCCGCTGCGGCGCGTGTTCACCTTTGGGGGGCGCGGCTTCTTGTTTTTCACCAACGATAATCACCACGACCGTGGTGTTGTCCTGGCGGGGCATTTTCGCTTCTTGGACGCCTTTGAGCAGGGCGTCTACACAGTCCATTGCCGTGTTCGTACTTTCCATGTAAGACACAAGCTTGCCGTGGCTCAGGGTATCGAGCCCATCGCTGGCGACCAGAATGCGATCCCCGGCCTGTAGTTCCAGTGGCGTTTCGGGGCAGTCGATGTCAGCGACTTCATCGCCGGTCAGCGCGCTCATGAGCATATTGCGCGAAAACCCGGCTTCTGGCTCGATCGGTTTGCCTTGTTCGGCCATTTTGGCGAGGAACCCGCCGTAGCTGTGATCAGCATTGGCTTTTTTGAGTTCCTTATCGCGAATCACATACAGATGGCTGTCGCCGACGCTCACCCAGCGCAGATTTCGATCTTCGATTAAGGTGCATCTCATGCCCTTAAGCGCCGCCGTTTCACGCACGGTTTCAGCGATAGAATTGTTGGCCTGGAGGGCCGCTTCGCGCAGTACGCTGGGCAGATTCGCTGGGAAAATTGCTGGTGAGATGCTTGTTGAACGTCTGTACCGCCATGTTGCTGGCGACGTTACCCGCGGCGTGGCCGCCCATCCCGTCGGCGACGATTACCATTGACGCCTGGCGTTCGCCGCTGGGATCGGAGAGGCGGGTGATCAGGAATGCGTCTTCCTGATAGTCACGTGCGCCATCTATTTGCGCACCGGCGATGTCAAACGTCAGCATAGTAGGGGCGCAGGTTATCCAGGAATTTTTGGCAGCACAGTAAATTAGGCGATAAGCTTAGCAGCGAGTGTTAGATTTTCAAAGCGTTGACGCCGACTAAGTGCGTGACTCCCACCGGGGTCTCCCGGTAAGGCCGCGCGCCTTTGGCGCTGGCAAACCAGGACCCGTAAGCGAGATTAGCGGACATGCCACTCAGCAGACTCTGTTTTAACGGTCCGGCGACCGGTCAGGGGCTGGTTCGCCTGATGCCAAGTTGGGATAGCGACGCATCGAGCGTAATCTTTGCGCTGAACTGCGTATCGCGCGTATGGGGTTAAGTTCTCTACGCTTCGAACGAGCCCCGGTCTTGCCGATCATGGCGCATCTCGGGCTGCTGGAACACTTGCTGAAGCGTACCCCAGTAACCCTTGTATGCGGCGCGACTGGTTCCGGAAAATCGACGCAAGTCCCACAACTGTGTCTGTCGCTGGCGCATCAACCGCGGATTGGCCATACCCAGCCACGGCGCCTCGCGGCGCGGACTGTCGCGCAACGGATCGCCAGCGAGCGCGGTGAGCGGTTGGGCGAAATCGTCGGCTATCAAACCCGTTTTGAGCGCGAGGCGGTGAGCGCAACCCGTCTGAAGGTCATGACCGACGGGATTCTTCTGCAGGAAATTTCGCGCGATCGTGAATTGCGCAGCTACGACATTGTCATCGTGGATGAAGTTCACGAGCGCAGCCTGAATATCGATTTCTTGCTCGGATATTTACGCACCTTATTGCCCCGTCGGCCCGAGCTGCGCGTGATCTTGATGTCCGCAACCTTTGCTGTGGAACGGTTCCAGGCCTTCTTCGGAAATGCCGCGGTACTCGAAATACCGGGAGCAACCCATGCCATCGATATGCGCTATCGCCCGCTCACCTTCGAGGAAGACGGTAGCTCGGATCTTAATGAAGCGATTGTGCAATCGATCAAAGAACTGGATGCCGAGGCGCGGGGCGACATATTAGTGTTCTTACCGGGCGAGCGAGAGATCGCTGAAGCTGCGGAAGCTGTCAACGGCGCGCGTTTTCAGGCCACCGAAGTGCTTCCGTTGTATGCCAGGCTCAGCGTGGCCGAGCAGCAGAAAGTCTTTTCGCCGCATCAGGGAAGGCACATCGTTTTGGCGACCAACGTCGCCGAAACGTCAGTGACGGTGCCGGGTATTCATCATGTGATCGATAGCGGCTTGGCGCGCCTCGGTAGTTACAGTTCAAGAAGCAAGTTACAGCGCTTACCGGTGGGTGCGATTTCGCAGGCGAGTGCGGAACAGCGTAAAGGCCGCTGCGGGCGTGAGCGGCCAGGGATCTGTGTGCGGTTGTTTAGCGAGGAGCAATTCGCGCGACGCCCACCCTATACCGAGCCAGAAATTCGGCGCTCCAATTTGGCTGCCGTGATTCTACGGCTCGCTGATCTGAAACTCGGTTCCTTAGAGGATTTCCCGCTGGTCGACTCGCCGACGAGCCCTGCGATCGCGGATGGTTATCAGCTGTTGCGCGAGCTAGGGGCGCTCGATCATCAGCGGCACCTCACCCCAACAGGGCATCAACTCGCGCGAATTCCGCTGGATCCCCGCTTGGCGAAGATGCTGGCTAGCGCCGCCGAGTTCAACTGCGTGCGGGAAATTCTAGTTATTGTGAGTGCATTAAGCGCAGGCGATGTGCGTGAACGACCACGCGAGGCGCGCTCTTTTGCGGACATCGCACATTCGCAGTTTCGCGACCATCGGTCGGATTTTTTGTGGTTCTTGGCGGCGTGGACGGCCGTTCAACAGGAACTGCTGCCGCTATCAAGACGCCAGCAGCAAGCATACTGCCGGACGCAGTTTTGGTCGTGGCGGCGGATTCGGGAGTGGCTCGATCTGCATCGCGAACTCTCATCGCGCTGCCATGCGCTGGGCTTGCGGCTCAGTGACACGCCGGCCTCGTATCGTGCGATCCATCAAGCGGTGCTCGCCGGCGTCCTCAGCCGGATCGCGCGCTGGGAGGAAAAAACCGACTATGTCGGATGCCGTCAACAACGCGTACGCCTGCACCCAGGTTCCGCAGTTCGCACGAGGCCGCCGAAGTGGATCGTCGCCGCGGAAATTACCGAGACTAGCGCGACCTATGCGCGACTGGTCGCTAAAATCGATCCGAGCTGGGCCGCGCGCGCCGCCACTCACCTCGCCAAGCGCACCTACAGTGAAGCGCAATGGGACGTGGAACGCGGCGAAGCCTATGTGCTTGAGGAACAAGCTCTCTACGGCCTGACATTGATCCGCAATCGGCGAGTAGCCCTACAGGATCTCGATCCGGCGCGTGCGCGTGCCGTCTTGATCGCGCAAGGGCTAGTTGCAGGCCGTTTGGGAACGTTGCCGCGTTTCTTGCGACATAACCTTGAATTAGTCGACAAGGTCAAGGCGGCCGAAGAGCGGGCCCGGCGACGCGATCTGTTGGCCGATGAAGGAACACTCGCCGCATTTTACGCGGCGCACCTACCCATCGAAATTACAACTCGGCGGCAACTTGCCGCCTGGCTCCGGCCGGATGATTCACGCAATCAACAGTTACAAATGTCGGACGAGATGGTGACTCGCGGTGGTATTGCGCAGGTGACCGATTTTCTTTACCCCGCGGTTCTAAATCGGCGGGGTATGCGGTTGCCGCTGAGCTATCGGTTCGCGCCCGGGGAGGACGACGATGGTGTGACAGTCGCAATACCGTTCGCGGTGGCGGCACTTTTCACGAGCGCCGATTTTGAACGGCTTGTACCCGGCCTGTTGAGTGAGAAAGTTACGGCCATGATAAAGCGGTTACCGAAAGAGCGACGGCGCTATTTAGCACCGCTTGCGGAGTATGCGCCGGCGCTGACTGCGGCGATCGAACATCTGCCCGGCTCGTTAGCGCAGGCACTCAGCGCGGCAGTTTTGCGGATAACCGGTATGCGTATCGGCGATGACGAGTGGGACAGCGTCAATCTTCCCGCCCACTTGCAGCCAAGTGT
This sequence comes from Gammaproteobacteria bacterium, assembly GCA_009692265.1. Classification (GTDB taxonomy): domain Bacteria; phylum Pseudomonadota; class Gammaproteobacteria; genus CAIKBL01. The sequence goes on along the minus strand of SHZM01000039.1, from coordinate 17,825 downwards.
GCGTCTTCTTGATCAAATTGGTAAGGAGTGTGGGCGCACGCGCGATCTGTGCGCGTGGCTGGCGAGCGCTGGTGCCGAACCAGGGGTGGCCTTTCAGACTCTACCGTGGGGGATTACGCAGGACGTGATAACGAGCTGGACAAGTGGGGTGGTGCCGGAGACTATTTCCCTGCGGATTGGGGGCATTGAGATAAGTGGATATCCCGCATTGCAACCGGCGTCAGCCGGCGCTCGGTGGATGGTGTCGCACGATCCGACCGAGGCGCGCCGTATTCACCGGGAAGGGACCCGTTGCCTGTTACTGTATTCGTTGCAGCGCGAAGTGAAACTTTTAGGCAAGGAGATTGGGCGGATGCCTTTGCTTAAATTGCAAGCACAACGCTTCGGGGTAGGACCCGAGTTTGAGCAGCTATTACTGACGGCGGCGTTCGGTGCAGCAATGACGGATCTCGAACTACCCCGCGATGAAGCCACGTTTGTTCGAATAAAGGCGCAGGTTCAAGCCACTGTTTTCGCGCGTTTGGCGGAATGGATGAGCGAACTGGAGATGCTTTTCGCGCTTGCAAGCGAAATCACGACGCTTCTGCCTGCTATCGCGAGTGGTTTTCCTGAAGTCCGAGAGGACATTGATGCGCAATTACGAGCGCTTTTTCGATATGGACTCGCGCATGGGCAGTTCAGTGTCTTGCGCCATTACCCACGCTATCTGCGGGCAGTCCGACAGCGCCTCGAACGACTCTCTGAGAATCCCCGGAAAGATCAGTTCAAGCATGCTCAATTTGCAGCGACTCGTGCTCGGGCTGACGCTCTTGATTTTTCGCGCGAGCCGGAAACCGCGGCGCGGCTACGTTACCTGCTCGAAGAGTTTCGCGTTTCGTTGTTTGCACCAACCCTGGGAACGGCCGAGAAGGTCTCTGCCCGCCGAATCGAGGAATTTCTGTCGCGCCTCGGCACCAGTCGAGAGCGGCTGGAGCAATGAGCAGTAGCTCGGTAGTTTTTTCGATATTCGTGGTGTTTGCGGGTGCCGCGGTGCTGGCGACCGCGGCGCTGTTCGCGCGCCAAGCGATGATAGTCGCCTATATCGTGGTGGGAGTGGCGTTTGGTCCGGCCGGGTTTGGCTTAGTTAAGGACGCGCAGTGGCTCGACGAAGTCGCCAAGATCGGGATCATGTTTTTGCTCTACTTGCTGGGCTTGAACATGGTGCCATCACAGCTGTGGAAAATGTTGCGCGAAGCGATGACCGTGACGGGTTTAAGTTCGGTGATTTTCTTTGCGTTTGGTGCCGCGACCGGTTTGACGTTCGGGTTCACCTCTACCGAAGCTGTGGTGATCGGTGCAGCGATGATGTTTTCAAGCACCATCATTGGTCTTAAGTTGCTGCCGACCACGGCCCTACATCATCAACACACTGGGCAGGTCATGATCAGTGTGTTGTTGCTGCAGGATTTGTTGGCGATCATCGTGTTGCTGGCGTTGCAGGGGCAAACGAATGCGGAGGGCCCCTGGGGCGGTTTCGCGCTCGAATTGGTGGCGTTGCCCCTACTATTGGTCACGGCCTATGCGTTGGAACACTGGGTGCTGGAGCCGTTGCTAGTACGGTTTGACCAGATTCAGGAGTACATGTTTCTGCTGGTGATCGCGTGGTGTCTGTCGTTGGCGGAGTTCGCGAATCGGCTGGGGCTTTCTCACGAGATTGGCGCCTTTATCGCAGGTGTCGCATTGGCGAATTGTCCGGCCGCGCTTTTCATCGCGGACAGCCTCCGACCCCTCCGCGATTTCTTTTTGATTTTGTTCTTTTTTTCACTTGGCGCAAGCCTCGATCTGGCGGTCGTGGACACCGTCCTGTGGCCTTCGGCGTGTCTGGCCTTAGGGGTTCTGGTTCTGAAACCACTCGTATTCAGGTTTCTTCTTCTACGCGCGGGCGAAACCGAGAAGCTCGCCCGCGAAGCTGGCGTTCGGTTAGGGCAGGTGAGCGAGTTCAGTTTGCTGGTGGCAGTCTTGGCGGTAGAGGTCGGCGCTCTCAGCGCGCGTGCCTCCTTCGTAGTGCAATTGGCGACGATGATAAGCTTTGTAGCATCCAGCTACTTAATCGTGATGCGCTATCCAACTCCGATCGCTGTCCGTGATAGTCTGCGCCAGGACTAATGAGCTCGATACTTCAAACGTTTGAAAACCTCGTTCTGTCGCCCGCGACCGGCCTAGTGGCGATATTTTCGCCGCTGCGCGCGCGGTGAAGGGGAGGCACGGCGCGCGCAACTTGCGCAAGTGCTGGGTTTGAATCCACAGCAGTTGGTGTGCGGCCTCGGGTTTAATCGGGAGTCGCGGCGGATCTCGGATCTGGTGCCGCTTCTAGGGTATAGCTCCTATGGAGCGTTGCTAGCGGAGCGGAATTATCTATTCATGCACGATCGTTACTGCGGACTCTCGGTTAACGATATCGTCGAGATATACGCGGTGCTTGGCGCCCCGCTGGGACCGGATGCAGAGGCGATCGATCTCGTCATCAATCGTCTCAACACCTTGGAATCGCAACTCGAAGAAACCATCAACCCGATCCTGATCGGCGGCTACAAGCTCGAAATTCGCGGAATTTATGAAAATCATCTAGCTTCCGCTGCGCTGGTGAGTGCAAGGCTTGCACAGGAGTACGGTCCGCTCCGCGACGTTACCAATGAATCAATGATCATGCTTGAGACCGGGGCGGTAAGCCCAGCTGACTTCCTGCGACACGCCGGCGTGTCGGGTGATGAAAAAACCCACGCCATTGCGCAACGGTTAATCCCGGCTGACGCGATCGAACAGTACTTGGCGGAATTTCCGCGCGCCGCGGACGCGGCTAAAATACAGTCTGTTCACTCGCCCTGATTAGGGCGCGCGCCCTTGGGGTGCTTGTCCCACTGCTCGCTGAGCAGGGCCGAAACCTCAGCGTCTAATTCCTCACTCGAACTCGCGGATAACTCACTGGAACCGAAGCGGCTTTGATAGTGCAGGGCGACTACGTGCCGCAAGCGCTGAGTCTCGATCACCGGCCAGTGGTTGAGTAAGAATTTCAATGTGGTGTCGCCGCGCGCGGGTCGGAGTCCTTGTTTCGCGAGATGCTCGAAGAGGCGCTTTAGCTCCAACGGCAGTGCTGCCGAAGTGAGTGCCGATGATCCAGGAGCGCGTCGTGAGAGACCGCGCAGTCGCCAAATTAACCACACGATTAACGGCGGCAGACTGGCGAGCAGCCAGGGACTCGTCTCGAATTCCGCGCGGCGTAGCTGTTCGACCTGCCAACGCAGCCAACTCCAGAGGTCTGCGAGCTGATGCCAGTCAGAAGCACGTGCCGCTTCCTCGTCAAGCCACAGGCTTGGGGTCGTGTCGACTACTCGCCATTCGCCGTCAATGTAGGCCTCGCTCCAGGCGTGAGCATGTCGGGCACGCGCGACGAAGGCGTCTTCGAGCGGACTGTATTCGTCGACCATGAAACCGACTACATAGCGGGCTGGAACGCCGAGAGTGCGAAGCAGTAGGGTGGTCGCGCTAGCGAAATATTCGCAGTGGCCGTGCCGCGTCTCACGGAGAAACGTCAACAAGGGCATGCGGCTCGGGTAGAACCCAGGTTGGACCAAGCTATAGCGAAAATTCGCCGTAAAGAATTGCTCAAGGCGCTTTACGGCTATCGCCGCAGGCTGACCGTTTGCACCGAACTCGGCGACCATCTGTTGCAAGGTTGGGCGGTATTCGTCAGGGATGTCGAGATCCTCAGGCAGTGGCGAGCCCGTAATCTTGGGGCTGCTGAGATAATCGACGGTGTACCGCAAAAAGCCAGGGCGGGCTTCGGCGACGATGGCACCCAGTGAGTGACGCTGAACTTCGATCAGTTCCTTGCCCGCGAGGAGGGTGGCACCGGTTGGCAGAGAGAGAGTGCCGAGTTCTTGTCGACGCTCTGCCGTGATAATCAGTTTCCGCTGCAGGCCGGTGGTTGAATCCAGCACCCAGCGCGTCGATGAAGTAATGGGGTCGAGCGTGGTTAAGGATTTCGATTTGTTACGCCAAACGCCGAATTGGTAACGCTGGTAGCGCGCTTCGGTAAGGCGTAGCGGCAGCGGAAGGTTGCGAGGAGTCTCAACCCGCAACACGATCCGATCCGAGAGCTTGAGGCGGCCCAGCATGCCGATCGCGGTGAAGCTGCTGTCAGGATTGGCTGGTTGCCAGCCTATTTCGGTAATGAGCGCCTGCATCAAATCGCTTAGTTGATATTGCGCCGAGATCAGGCCTCGATAATTGATTAAGGCGAGCATCGAAGCGAGACATAGTAAGAGGCCAAAATACGGAAACGCGTAACGGTGGACACGATTGGCTAGCAGCAAAGCTGCCAACGTAAGCGCTACTCCGAGCCCGTACCATGGCGCCGGGAGTGTGCCGGTGGCAGCGGCCAGCAGACACGTCGTTCCACAGGTAGGCCTCAGATCCACCGGCGCGCGGGGCGATCTACCAGCCCGACGCGCGGCCATGATAAACGCACTCAGCGGAATCCTGCCCTGTGTGCTGAAACACTGTGCGATCAGTAGGGGTATCAGACACAGCGGGAACGCGCCAAGAATCGCATAGATGCCGAATAACCCGTGCTCCGAGAATTGATACACGGACAAACCGGCGAAACCGAGGCTGGTGAGATCCGCGAGGCGCTCGAAGTGCCGCGCGCTGAGTTCCCAGCGCCACCCGATTAGACCGCTGATTTCGACCAGGATCGCGGCGATCGCGGCAGCGAACCAATGGCCGGTCGCCGCGCCCCAAAAGCAAAAGGTCGCGGCAGACCAGCCGTGCGGGATGCGTAGTTCAGCCATGGGCGCGTGCGCGATGAAAGTTCGATTGGGCAAACCGGACCTGAGCTAACGCGCTCGACAGATCAGCAGGATCGAGCCAGCATACCGTTGGCAGTCTAACGTCCCTGGCCTCCGGCTCTGCCACGATCAGGGTTAGGGCAGCGCTTGAGCATGCCGCGATCTGGGACGCGAATTGCTCGCGCGACGGATCCCAGTGGGTGGTAAGGAAGACCAAGGCTGCTTGTCGTTCAAGCATAATCCGGGCACTTGCTGCTGGGAAAACGTCGGTGGTCGACGGGGCTAGATGAGCGAGTCGTTCGAGCAGATGGCGCGCGGAACCCGCTGCTGAAAGCATTGCGCGCGGTTCGAACGCGGGCTCGACGACGATTAGATTGAGTTCTCTCGCTTGTTGCTGGTTAGTCGCGGTAATGACGGAGGCGGCCGCTTCAATGAGTAGCTCGAACGGCAACGCTAGCGCATACGCATCGAGGATCAGGGTGAAAGTGCGGTGGTGACCGTCAACGAATTGTTTGACCACGGGGATGCCGCGTTTCGCTGAAACCCGCCAGTGCACATGGCGCAGCGGATCGCCGACACGATACTCGCGCAAGGCATGAAACTCCTGGCTACCCGCTGCGGCCCCCGAGATTTGCCGCAGGACGGGGATCTGCCCGCCTAGGTCGGGGATGTTTAACTGTGGCATCGGATGTTGGCGCGGAACCACCGTTAAACTTTGCGTGGCGGAAATGCGCCGGAGGGCATTAAGCAACCCGAATGGATCGGGTCGCGCAAATTCAACCGACGAAAAATTCACGCTGCCTCGGCGCAGCGGCACGAAGCTTAAGTCGACGGTGGTGGTGCCGGTGCGGGGTATGGGCGGAACAAGGAGTGGATCAATCTCTCCGCCGCGCACCAAGCGTACGATCCGCACCCAGGTGCGGAAACCCACGCGGCGATCAAACCAGTTATCACCGGCAATCACGAAAGGGCGCAGTGCCGCGCACTCTGCGTGTGAGGGGAAGCGTCGCACCAGCCGATCATGAACTTCTAAATCCGCTTCAGTACTCGTTCCATCGTTGCTGATGTGGAGTCGATAAGCGAAAGGGATCCCAACGCTCGCGTGTACTGGCAACTCGCGATGCACCCTTAGCCGCGGACGCCAGTGTACTGACGCAAGGAACGCAATCAGAAAGATTGCGCTAAGGATCGCGACTAGCGCATTTGCCGAAGTGCGGGAAGGATCCGTGGTAAAGATACAGGCCCCAATGAAGAGCACAAGGCTTAGCCGACCGAGTCGGGTTAGCCGTTCGTCGCTCCATCGGCTCCATCGGCTTACCCGTTGAAACGCGGTGTAGGCCGGGGCGGCCGGGGGCGGTTCCATGCACTCAGCGCGGCACAGCGGTATTCGCCAGCGCCTGTGCAACGACGCTCGCGCCGTCCATTCCGCGATAGCGTGCGCTCTGGTCGAGTGTGATGCGATGGGCTAGTACCGGGACTGCTAGTTCTTGCAAATGATCCGGGGTTACACAGGGACTGGCGTCGAACAACGCGAGTGCTTTGGCGCAATTTACCAACGTGAGGGAAGCGCGCGGACTAGCGCCCAGCGCCACCGACTCCGCAGTGCGTGTTGCGGCTACCAGGCGTACCGCGTACTGCGCAAGTTCTGCCGCGATCGGCATCATCCTACGCGCCGCCTCAACCTGTCGAACTTCCGCCAAACTCGTCGCCGGAGGTGGCGGCGAACGGAGTCGACTCTCCTGCGACAGCACTAGTTCAGTCTCGGTCTCAAGGCTGAGATAACCCAGCGATAAACGCAACGCAAAGCGATCGAGCTGTGCCTCCGGGAGCGGGTAGGTTCCCTGAAATTCAACCGGGTTCTGGGTAGCGATCACGAAAAAGTGTTCACTCAAGGGATAGGTCTCGGTGTCGAGACTAATTTGCCGCTCCGCCATCGCTTCGAGAAGCGCCGATTGGGTGCGAGGAGACGCCCGGTTGATTTCGTCGGCAAGGAGAATTTCGGTAAAGATTGGCCCTTTATGCAGTTCGAAGTCGCTGGTCTTGGGGTTGAAAATTGATACGCCAAGAATATCCGCCGGGAGTAAATCCGGTGTGCATTGAACCCTGTGAAACGTGGCACCAATAGTGCTCGCTAACGTTTTTGCGAGTGTTGTTTTGCCGGTGCCAGGAAAATCTTCGAGCAAGACGTGACCGCGGGAAAAAAACGCCGCCAATAAGTGCCGCAGAGTCGTTTCGTTGCCCAGGACGACTTGCTGGATACTGGCAAGCGTTCGCTTATAGATAGCAACGGCCGCGCTGTTGCCGAGATCTTTTCGGGCAGTCATGGACTTTCACGCCAACTGTCGCGTTTCATTGCTTCGCGTGCGCGACGATCCCGTTTACTCAATTTTCCGGCCGTTCGGTCCTCGTGACTGTGGCCTAGACGAAGTGTCTCGGCCAAGGACTCTCGTGCTTCTAGGCTGGCTGCAGTCTCGGCATAGAGCGTGCGGGCTAGCGGCGCGGACACCCGCTGCGCGGCGATACCAAGCACCTGGACAATAAATTGATACGGAGGTTGGTTGATCACGATTTCATCCCCGACGGACACGGTTTTGGCGGGCTTCGCAGTTACGCCGTTTACGCTCACGCGACCGGCCTTAATGGTGTCATGAGCGAGACTGCGTGTTTTCAGAAACCGCGTGCACCACAGCCACTTGTCGAGTCGTTGCTCATCCATTGCTATGCTTGTCCACCAGTCGGGCGGGTTGCCCGAGGATCAATCGTGCCGTTGCACGCGTGACCTAACTCTACACGTGGGAGCGAGCCTATGACCACTGAGCGTAACTTCATTCCTCTGGCAATCGCCGTTTTGACGATTTCCGATACGCGCACTGAAGACAACGACACTTCAGGAAAGATGCTAGTTTCGCATCTGAGCGCCGCCGGTCATCGGCTTTGCGATAAACAGATCGTGCGCGATGACGTCTATCAAATCCGCGCGACCGTGTCGCGCTGGATTGCCGATGAGAACGTCTCCGTTATCCTGACCACGGGCGGTACCGGCGTGACCGGGCGTGACGGCACCCCGGAAGCAATTAAAGTCCTTTTTGATAAAGAGATCTCGGGTTTTGGCGAGATGTTCAGGATGCTGTCGTTCGACTCGATAAAAACCTCTACGTTGCAATCACGAGCGGTCGCAGGGGTTGCTAATGGCACGTATATCTTCTGCATGCCCGGCTCTCCGAGCGCGTGTACGACGGCGTGGGATTCGCTAATTTGTGCGCAACTGGATTATCGAACCCGACCGTGCAATCTCGTTGAGTTGATGCCTCGATTGCGCGAGCGTTGAAGTCGATCCCGTACTACTCCGGTGACCTGATCGCGTGTTTTGGTTTAATTACAAAGTAAAGCAGGATCGTTTTCTGCAACGGATTCGCGTTGTCATCGCTGATCAAAAAGTAGTAATCGCCGTGGTGCCGCGTAATTCCTTCGAAATTGTCAACCGGCCAGCCGTTGGCGGAACTGAGTTGGACGAGTTCGCGGACTTCAACGGGCTCCGAGCCAAGGTTCAGCACGCGCAGACTGATCACCAAGGGCTCCCATGGCGACACATAACGTCGTTCAAGCAGCAGGATTTCCCCGTTCGAAGTCCGTTCGATCCCCACCAGTGCACTATCCACGAGTGAGGGCGAAAAATGCCATACACGTCCTCTGCTAGAGACTAGCGCGAGGGTGTTCTTCGGAAATCCGCGCAGCGCGGTTTCCGTACCAAAGAGATAGCCCTCGCGAGGATCCCAGGTTAGCGCCTCAAAGCCATGATTCGGGTCTTCGTAATGCGCGGTATTAGCCAGAACCGGCGGTAGGCGCTCCTGGCCCAGATAGGTGCCCGTAGGTGAATAGCGGACGGCGCGCGGGAATTGTTCAAAGCTGAGCAGGAGCGAGGCGTCTCGGGATTTACCGGTACGGGACGCGACCAGCGACAGCCCCTCTGCGTCGCGCTGGCGACCGACGAGGGGATTGCCTTGTCGATCGCGTAATGGATATTGACCGCCAAATTCGACGGCGGCGAGTCTGCCACCGGCGAATCTCGGAAGAAGCCAAACGAGGTATCCAAAGTCGGAGACGGCATAGAGTCGGGAGCGCTCCGCATCCCAGGCAAGACCCGACAATCCGTGGATATCGGCCCCGTCCGGAGCTTCCCCTGCGAGTGTGACAGCGCCGAGCAGGTTGACCGAGGGGGGGCGGAATGAGGCGTCGATCGGCTCAAACGGGAACGGGGCGCTGAAGCTTGACGCGATGGCGCTCTCTACGAAAGCCAGCGCGCAAACAGCCGCGCAGCGTCGAAAGAAGTTCAGCAAGGTATTAACTTGGCCGGTAACCCGGATGGGCGAGCAGTCGAAAGCGTATGCACGGTCAAGCTTCGTTCAGTACTGAGCGATATACTGCTTAGTATGCACCGATGGATTTTAGTGGCTAGCGGGCTGAACGGTGTAGAAGCCGAGCAGACCTTGAGGCAACAAGACAGGACAATTACGGGATGAAGATCAAACCAAGTGCGCTTTTGCTCCTCATCGCTACTCTCGGAGGCGTATCCGTACCCGCTGGCGCACGGACCTTTAGTCTGAAAAGCGATGTTATTGGTGAACTCGTTCTTACCTCCTCAGTACGTACCGACACGATTGCCGATATCGCCCGAACCTATAGTCAGGGTTATCGCGAGATGCGTATGGCGAATCCCAGTGTCGATCCATGGCTCGCCGGAGATGACACTGAAATCGTGGTTCCAAGTCTCTACGTGTTACCCGATGTTCCCCGCGAAGGAGTGACCGTCAATGTCCCTGAGATGCGTTTCTATCATTTTCTACCGGCAAAAAACGGCAAACCTGCGACTGTTGCAACCTACCCAATAAGCATCGGTCGTCAGGACTGGTCAACGCCGCATGGCGTGACTCGGGTTATTAGTAAGGTAAAAGATCCGAGTTGGACCCCACCAGAATCGATTCGCCGCGAGCACGCGGCAGAGGGCGACATTCTGCCCAAAGTCGTCCCACCGGGGCCACAAAATCCACTAGGTGCCTATGCCTTACGTTTAGGATTAACCGGGTATTTAATTCACGGAACCGATAAGCCATACGGAATCGGGATGCGCGTTACGCATGGGTGTATGCGACTGTACCCCGAAGATATCGAAACCGTTTACCACACGATTCCGGTTGGGACTCCTGTTCGTCTTGTCAATCAGCCCTACAAGATCGGCGTTGCACACGGACAGCTCTACCTCGAAGTGCATCCGCATTTAGAAGAGGATGCGGCAAAATTTCGTGACCAATTTACCTATGTTGTCGAATTGATCAGTAAGCGCTATCCGAATTACGAGGTCAGGATCGATTGGCAGGCATTGCGGCGGACGCTTTATGGCGTGGACGGCATACCTGCCGTAGTGGGACGCGCGGAGCGCACGGCCACAGTAGCGGCCCGCCGTGCTCTCGGCCGCTCGCCAATCTCATAGGTGAATACACCGAGCGATGTAACCGGAGGGCTAGGAAGGCCAGAAATAAGAAACCCCGCAGAAGCGGGGTTTCTTTCATACGCGGTTGCGTACTTTCTTACTTGCGCATTGCCTTTTCGAACAAGCTATCAAGCCGAGTCTTGTTGTCATTGCAGCAAGCCATCGCAGCGTCAGCCGCGCTTTGCGCAGCCTGAGCGGCAGCGGCAGCATCGGTTGCCATCTTCAAAGCTTTGTCGGCGTTCGCGCTGGCCATGCCAGCCTTCGACATCGCTTCGCTAGCTTTGGATTCAACAGCCGACAACTGCTCGGGGGTAACGTTGGAGCAACCGGCCATGAAGCCGACGACACCAGCGACCAAGGCGGCGCGCATTACAAGGGAAAGTGATTTGTGCATGAGATATCTCCTATCGACGTGGACTAACATTCCTAGTGAGGAATTCGTTGAATTAACAGTCGAATAATGAACTATTTTAAAACTTATCGCAAATCCGGACATCAGTCTTAACAGATCACCGTTTCATAGACCGGGGTCACCCTACGGTCGGCGGCCTGAGTATTTCCTGAATGGGTGGCGTGGCAGCCGCGGTTTCGCTCCTGATCGCACTCAAGTCGACCGCTAAGGGGTCGTTGCCGGCTTCGGCGGCCTTCCCCAACGACTTGAAAGATCTGTCTGCGCTTGTGATTGGTTGGCCGTTTGGGCAAGCAATGCCTGAATCGCGCGCTCAAAGCTATCTAGACGATGGCTACCGCAATACCCGTAAATACTTTTCAGGTGGTCACCGAGGCTATTGGTTTTCGTGCCCTGGTAGACCCCCTCTGCGACAGTATTAAACGCTGTCAAATAGCCGCTTAAATAATGTTTGTAATCCGTAACCGCGTCGCTTTCGTACGCTCTCGTATATTGGTTGCAGGATGCTTGACCAATTCCCCATACCGCATAATTTCCTGTGGCGTCGGCGCCAAAGGCTGAGGAAATGGTCGTCGCGAGTAGTCCAAGCCCAACAATCATTCTTCGGTTCATTAGGGGATACGTCTCTGTAACTTTATTCGCGAGAAAGAGGTGGAACGCGACTCAACTGTTAGTTGTTAGTCGCCATTGAAGTCCAGCGGACGGCGTCGACGTTTGAACTGTGTGCGTAGAAACTCCATTTGGTCGGCGAGAATGCGACGGTTCGAAAGCGCGAGAAACTCAGCCCAGTTCGGCACATACGGAATGGCGAGCAACGGCATGTGGGATTGCTCGGGTGTGCGTCCCCCCTTACGGGTATTACAATCGCGGCAAGCGGACACCACGTTGGCCCAGATATCGAGTCCACCACGCGACAACGGCTTGACGTGGTCTCGCGTCAGGTTGCCGTCGGCATATTGTTCGCCACAATACATGCACATAAACCCATCACGGCGGAATAACTCGTGGTTATTCAGCGGCGGAACTGCGCGCGGAATATGCGCCCCGCGCCCCGAGCGTTTAATTGCAATGATGCTTTGAATGACAACCGATGAGCGAAGTCCGGTATTTCGAGCAACCCCACCGTGGACTACGAATTCGTGTTCGCCGGTGGTCCATGCGACCAACCCTCTGCTGTATAAGCAGACCGCATCCTGCCACGGCATCCAGCGTACCGGAGTTCCGGTAACGTCGAGTCGCAGAATCAAGGGTACGGGCGTCATGGTCATCCTCACCTTTAAACTGGCATGCGCGTCGAACGCGCGCATCAATTATCGTGGATTTACACCTATCGCGGGTGATTGTTCCCTGAACACGCGCTCACGATCAAGTCATCTTTAAACTCAAGGCTGATACATGTTAATGACAGGACACGAAAATGACTGCTCCTATCGTTGAACTTCTTGAGTTGATGAAACGATTACGTGACCCTCTAACGGGTTGTCCCTGGGACCGAGAACAGACCTTGGAAAGCCTAGTGCCGCACACGGTGGAGGAGGCCTTCGAAGTTGCTGACGTTATTGAACGGGGTGAATTAAAGGAGCTCCCGGGCGAACTCGGAGATCTCTTGTTTCAAGTGGTTTTCTACGCGCAAATCGCGAACGAGCAAGGCTTGTTTGATTTTGACGACGTAATCAAAGCAATTTCGCATAAGCTTAGGACACGGCATCCACACGTGTTTGAAGCTGAAACGTTTGCGGACGTAACCGCGTTGGCAGCGCGTTGGGAGCAATTTAAAGCCCACGAGCGGCAAGCGCGTGCCCAAGGTAACCGCAGTAGCGAGCTGGATGATGTTCCGCGTACGCTTCCACCACTTTCACGTGCGGCCAAGTTGCAGAAACGTGCAGCAAGGGTGGGGTTTGATTGGGCTTCGATAATGCCTATTTTTGACAAGATCGAAGAAGAGTTGATTGAACTACGTCAAGCTGTGGCAGAGAACCTGTCACTTGCGGAGATTAGGTCAGAAGTAGGCGATTTGTTGTTCGCGGTAGTCAATGCCGCTCGTCATCTTGGGGTCGATTCCGAATCCGCGGTGCGCGGTGCTAACCAAAAATTTGAGCGGCGATTTCGCTTTATAGAAGAAAGTTTGGCGGCACAGGGGCGCACGCCTGAAGGCACTGACTTGGTCGAATTAGATGCGCTCTGGGATCTGGCCAAAGCGCGGGGTCTCTAGCAATCGAACACTTGGCGTCTGCAGAAAGCTCCGGCTAGGCTGTTTTCTTGTCGCAATGAATAAGTGCGTACGCCGAGTGATTGTGAATCGATTCGAAGTTTTCGGATTCAACGGTGTAGCTCAAGATCCGGGGATCGGCATTTAGCTTCAACGCGATTTCCCGCACCATGTCTTCGACAAAGCGCGGGTTATCGTAGGCCCGCTCTGTGACGTACTTTTCATCCGGGCGCTTCAGCAGACCGTAAAGTTCGCATGACGCGACGCTTTCTACGATGTCGATCAATTCTTCAATCCAAACAAAGCCTTCCACCTTGGTTTCCACCGAGACATGCGAACGTTGATTATGCGCACCGTATTCGGAGATTTTCTTGGAGCACGGGCACAGCGTCGTTACCGGCACCAGTACTTTGACGGACATTGTTTCGAGATCCCGGTTGATCTCGCCAATGAACGTCACCGTGTAATCGAGCAGGCTTTTCACGCCGCTGACGGGCGCCGCTTTTTGTACGAAGTAGGGAAACGTCATCTCAATCCGGCCGGTTTCCGCCGTAAGCGTAGTAGTCATCTCTGACACCATCGTACGGAACATCGGGACCGAAATTTCGTAATCGTGATTGTTCAAGATCTCCACAAACCGAGACATGTGGGTGCCTTTGAAGTTATGTGGCAGCCCGACATACATATTGAAATTTGCGACCGTGTGTTGTTCCCGTCCTGCACGATCGCGAATCACCACAGGGTGTTTGATGTCCTTTATGCCGACGCGGTCGATGGCGATTCGACGGGTGTCTTCACTACCTTGGACGTCGGGAATCTCGTGCTGGAAGGCAGAAGGGTTGTTCATCGAAGTTCCTTTCGCGTCATCGGCGTGTAGGTGGCAAGCAGTTAGAGTGATCTTAGGGGGTTTCGTGCTGTGCGGCCACCCGTGGGAGAAGGCGTACGAGTCAGCGGTCGCGATTTACAATGAATTTGGCGACCCAGCGAAGTGAATCGGCGCTTCTACCGAAACAATCGAGTGCCGCAATCGCCTCGTCGCAAAGTCGACGCGCGATCGCTTTCGCGGGTTCCATTCCAAGCAGGTTTGGGTAGGTCGGCTTATCGCGGAGTTGATCCGAGCCTTGCGGCTTGCCGATGGTTTCGGTGGCCCCTTCGACGTCAAGGATGTCGTCGTGGATCTGGAACGCCAGTCCGATGTTATGCGCATAGAGGTCGAGCCGCGCTTCGAAGTCGGCGCTGGTTTGCCCGCTGGCCAGGAATCCGAGTTTCGCGCTAGCCCGGATTAATGCCCCCGTCTTATGCGTATGCATGTTTTCCAATTCAGCCAGGGTAAGGCGTTGCCCGACCGCAGCGAGATCAATTGCTTGCCCTCCGGCCATTCCGCGCGAGCCGCTCGCGTGGGCAAGTACTTCCAACATCCTGATTCGACACTGCGCGTCGCAGAGTAGTGGTGTGTCACAGGCCAAGACGCGAAACGCCAGCGCTTGCAAGGCGTCGCCCGCGAGAATTGCCGTTGCCTCGTCGAACTTGCGGTGACAGGTTGGTCGCCCGCGGCGCAAATCGTCGTTATCCATGGCGGGTAAATCATCGTGCACCAGCGAGTAAGCGTGGATGAGCTCAACCGCCACCGCGCTGGAATCCAAGTGGGAAAGAGCGGTGTCGAAGATCTGACCAGTGGCGTAAACCAAGACCGGACGAATACGTTTGCCTGGACCCAAAACCGCATAGCGCATCGCCTGATGCAAAATTGATGGCGGCTCGACGTCGGTTGGTAGCCAGTGCTCTAAGGCACGGTCAATTTGGCTCTGATAGGTTTTTAGTAGAGATTCGAAATTCATGATTCTTAGTTGTTCTCGTCATCCGCTTCGGGTTCAAACTCGCTTAACGCTTCACCCTGCGCGCCTCGGGTGAGCAACAGCACTTTCTGTTCCGCGGATTGCAAGGCTTGTTGGCAAGCCCGTGCCAGGCTCAGGCCGCGTTCGAATTGAAGTAGGGACTCTTCCAAGCTCAGGTCACCGCGTTCCATGCGTTCGACCAGGCTTTCGAGCTCCTGTAGGGTTGCTTCGAAATTGAGCGTATTTTTACGTTTCACGGCTTTGGTCCGAATCCGGGGCCGGCACTGTAGCGAGGGGGTCGGGCGATGGTCAACGCGACCGGTAGGTGTGGTTGCATTTGGAGATCTCGGCGAATAGACTCCCGGCAGGTTTAGACTTAGTCTAAATCTAGTGCTGCGAACCTCGTGGCCACGCTCAAAATTAACTTCAAACGGAGGGCCAACCCATGCCAGCTTTAAAGGGATCTAAGACCCAGGACAACCTCAAAGCTGCGTTCGCTGGTGAATCACAAGCGAATCGCCGTTATTTGTACTTCGCGCAAAAAGCCGATGTCGAAGGCTTCAATGATATTTCGGCCGTGTTCCGCTCCACAGCGGAAGGTGAAACGGGTCATGCCCATGGCCACCTGGAATATCTCGAGCAAGTCGGAGATCCGGCCACCGGTCAACCGATCGGTTCAACCGATCTAAATTTAAAGGCCGCAATCGCCGGCGAAACTCACGAATACACCGACATGTATCCGGGGATGGCGAAAACAGCACGCCAGGAAGGGTTTGACGAGATTGCCGACTGGTTCGAAACTTTGGCGAAAGCCGAGCGATCGCACGCCAACCGCTTCCAAAAAGCATTGGACTCGATGGGCAGCTAAGCCTTTCGGTGCTCGATACAGTCCAAGAAAGTGACGAAGCCGGGGCCCTTCCGGCTTCGGTTTTTTGAGTCAACGCGGGGGATCACCGTGACGGAAAACAATGAGCCCCGAGAAGGGAGTCCGGGGGCGCCCACCCGGCACCCGCTCGAATGGGATACACCAGAATTTTATGACGAGCCGGCGCTGTTTACCGAACTGGAGCGCGTCTACGATATCTGCCATGGCTGCAGGCGCTGTGTCAGTCTCTGCAATGCATTCCCTACAATATTTGACTTAGTTGACCAATCGAGCACCTTGGAGGTCGACGGCATTGCCAAGCCTGATTATTGGAAGGTCGTCGATCAATGTTATTTGTGCGACCTGTGCTACATGACCAAGTGCCCTTACGTCCCTCCACATGAGTGGAACGTGGATTTCCCGCACTTGATGCTTCGCGCGAAAGCGGTCAAGTTCGAACAGGGTAACGTGCCGCTGCGTGATCGAATTCTTACTTCAACGGATATTGTTGGCCGACTCGCTTCGATCCCGGTGGTCGCGGAGACAATCAATGCGGCCAATCAGTTAAAGCCTGCACGCCAGATTCTCGATAAGGCGTTTGGGATTCACGCCGACGCACCATTACCAAAGTTCACGAGCAAGCCAGCGCGTAAGCGCCTGCGAGACGCCCGTACCGGTACTGAAAATCCGCAAGCGACGACTGCGACGACTGGCAAGGTCGCGATCTTTGTCACCTGCTACGGGAACCGCAATGCGCCGGAGGTAGTGGAGGATTTGCATGCTGTTTTTCTGCATAACGAGCTTCAAGTAAAGCTGACGACCTTAGACCAGTGTTGTGGCATGCCGAAGCTAGAGCTAGGTGACTTACGCGCGGTCGAAAAACTTAAAAAATCGAACATTCCCGCCTTGATTGAAATGATCGAGGAAGGCTACGACCTAGTTGCGCCAATTCCGAGTTGCGTATTGATGTTTAAGCAGGAGCTCCCGCTTATGTTTCCACACGACGCGGAGGTCGCGCGCGTCCGCGCAGCTTTCTTTGACCCGTTTGAATACTTAATGCTCCGACATAAAGCAGGATTATTGAATACCGAGTTCAAGAATGCGGTAGGCACTGTGGCCTACCACGCGCCCTGTCATCAACGTGTGCAGAACATCGGACCAAAAACCAAGGAAATACTGGAACTCATTCCTAACGCAAACGTGACTTCCATTGAACGATGTTCCGGGCATGATGGTACCTACGCGGTGAAAAAAGAGAATTACGCGTTTGCCAAGAAGATTTGCAAACCGGTGGTTAATCGTGTGCTTGAGGGGCAGTTTGACCACTACCTCAGCGACTGCCCGATGGCGGGAGAACTCATCGAACAAGGCGTTGAGCGTGCGCGTTCGAGTTCAGCGTTTGGGTTGCTCCGACATGCGTATGATATTTAAACCATGAAGACTCGCCTAACCCGCACCGATTTAATGCCTCTAGAGCGCTACCACATTGAGCGCCAAGCGTTTCGTCGGCGAGTAATCGAGCATAAAGCGGTCAGGCAGGTGTTTCTCGGTGCTCACGTCTGCCTGACGTTCGAGGACGCATTGACGATTCAATACCAAATACAGGAGATGCTGCGCGTCGAGCGGATCTTCGAGGCTGATGCGATCCAGGAAGAACTGGATGTCTACAACGCACTGATGCCAGATGGCGATAATTGGAAGGCAACGATGATGATCGAGTATGAGGACAGCGAAGAGCGGCGAGTTGCGCTTGAGCGCTTAGTCGATATCGAAGGTCGCGTCTGGATCAAGCTTGGTGTTCATCCTCCGATCTTCGCGATAGCTGACGAAGATCTCGAAAGGTCGCGCGACAACAAGACTTCTGCCGTCCACTTCTTGCGGTTTCAACTCACACCAGCGTCAGTAGCTGCCGCGAAAGCAGGATCCGCTCTCGGAATGGGCGTTGATCATCCGGCCTACAGCCATTCCGTAGTGGCGGTGTCCGAGGCAACAAGGCGGTCGCTGATTAACGAGCTTGCTTGAACTTGCCGTCACCGCCGGGCTCGCAGTACATTCCAATCGAGGTATGAGTCTGAAGGGTTGAAGTTGAGTCTGGGCTTAGGCGGCTGCTTTCGGTCGATTAGGAATAGATTTAAAAAGAATTTCCCGGGCCTTGTTAAGGTGCTCGGCAGCCGCATTGTCACTCATTGCAAA
>SHZM01000107.1 GCA_009692265.1 Gammaproteobacteria bacterium | reverse complement strand
CTTGCTCTCGCGGCTTCATCGACCCCTCCCAATTTTGCAAGCTTTTGACCGGTTAACACCGTTAACCTTGCAAGATCAGATCGACACTTTCGCGATTAGTTCCCTTGTTTTATCGCACTAAATTACTTTCTCAGGGACGACTAATTAGCGCGGCGGCGTTGTACAACCAAAATAAATCTGGCACCGCATTCACTAAGGTTTCTCCACACGACATTCGCTTAGCGTTTGCGCGCGCTTAATGAATTCCTGGTCGGATGTTTTCAGCGACGCGTGTTCTTGACTTAGGGCGAGGTGAAAAGCGTCCGCGAAGTCGAGGCCAGCCTCATGCCACGCTATCGCTTGTGCGACGAGCGGTCCATTTGCAAGCATCACGTTTCGCAGGCCAAATATTTTTTCTGAACACACTACAAATCTCAGCGGGTTCCAGCGCATAAGCGGCTCGCAAAACCCACGCTGTTTCGAGGATCACGGTGTCCGGGATAAAAATCTGTTCAGAGGAAAACAGCTTGCGGCTGGCCTTGTATTGTGCGGCGTTGTCGCCGGTCAGCAACCTCACCAACACATTGGTATCAATTGCCGGCATGCCGTTTTCTCCGCAGATCACGTTTAACCGCGGCGTCGATTTCTTGCTTCGTCTTAGGTTGAACCCGGTTTTTAAGCATGCCAGCTACTTCCGTCAGCGCGGTGACCGGGAAGGGGGTCTTGGGTTTCAGCAGAATCCCATCCCCTGTATCAATGACCATGAGTTCCAGGCCTGTTTCCCAGTGATGGGTGATTCTGAGGGTCTTGGGAATGATTACTTGCCCCTTACTTGAGAGTTTGGTGGTTTCCATGCGCAGCCCTCATGGTAAGACGAGAGTATGACTATTCCGGTGGTCTTCAACCTGTCAAATCACTGGTGGAGGCGACACCGGGTCAACCTCGACGCTTGCGGCGATGCTCACTTCTGAATCTTGAGGGTACGGGCGCCATGCGCGAGGAATGCGGTGTCAGGTCTGATTAGCGCGGCGTTACTTGAGTTACTGGCGGGAGATCGGCCGCCAATTGTTTGCGTAGTTCAGCGCGCTTTGCTCGCGCATCGCTCAACGTGACTTTGGGATAGACCCCGATCGAAAGCGATTTTTCTTTACCTGCCTGCCAGTACCGTATTCGCCAATACTTTCGGCCGTCGTCGTACACCCAAAGATAAAGTCCATCGCCGTCCCGTTGCTGGTGGCGTTCTTACAAGCGACGGCGGACAACAGATTAGTGGCGATCGTGGTAACTCCTGATAACGGAAATTAGTTACCACGATTTTTACCACGGTTGGCGTTCGGATGCACTGGGATGTTACCACGGTGCTTTGGACAATCTGATCGGCCTGTACTCTCGTATTTAGCGGATTTAACAGGGGTTTTAGGATGTCCCCGGATGACGCTGGATTGATGGATGGCGGAGAGAGCGGGATTCGAACCCGCGATAGGGATGAACCTATACACACTTTCCAGGCGTGCTCCTTAAGCCACTCGGACACCTCTCCGTAAACTCTATTCTCGCGCCACCCCAGACTCGCGGGATGGATTCGTAAACGCTTGCCGCGTTTACTCACCCCTGCGGGGCGCGGGGCGCAAGAGTAAACTAACTGAGGCGGCGGCCACAACCTGCCACTGTAAAACCTTGCCGTGACATCGCTCTGGGCTCGGCCTATTCTTCGGTTCGCAAACGCGACCTCTAGACCAATGGAGTGAAGTCCCAATGACTGTCCACTATATGAAAGCAATCACCGAGCGGTACTTGAGCCTCGGCTATGCACCTTACCGATGGTATCAGGCAAATTCCGCCGCGCCGTGGCGCGCGCTTACCCGGCCTTTGCACTCCTTACGGCTGGGACTGTTGTCAACTTCGGGTGCATATGCCTTGGGACAGGCGGCCTATCACTATAAAGACGATACCTCGATTCGGCGCATTCCAGCCTCCACGCCTGATAGCGCTCTGCGCTTCTCGCACATCACTGAGAATTACTTAATTGACGCCAAACAGGATCCCAGCTGCCTCTTCCCACTCGCGACACTGCGGCGGTTGGTCGCGAACGGATTCATCGGCCAACTCGCGGAATCGGTATTCTCGTGTATGGGCGGTGTCTATTCGCAGCGTCGGGTAAACGATGAACTCGCCCCAGCGTTGTTGTCTGCCTTTCAACATGAACGAGTTGATGCGGCGCTACTTGTCGCCATGTGACCCGTATGTCACCAGACCGTGAGTCTGGTCGCGCGTCATCTCGAGGCGAACGGCATCCCAACCCTGTGTCTGGGTAGCGCTCTGGATATTTTCGGCGCCGGGCAGCCGCCACGCGCGGTGTTTATCGATTATCCACTCGGGCACTCGACCGGGAAGCCCTTCGACGAAAGCGATCAGGCGGACATCGTTCGCGCCGCATTGCGTGGCTTCGAAACGCTACGACAGCCGGGTGAGATCATCACTCTCCCGAATGCCTGGAATAGCGATGACGCGTGGCGGGAATCAGCAAGTTCGACGCAAGGCGAGGATACGCGTCAAGCGCGTGACGAAGCGCCGCAGTTCCAATTTCCGGCCGATCGGGTTGCTGCTATCGCCAGTGGCGCGGTGACTAATTAGCGATGACCATCGCTAACGTCCCGCAGCCCTGTGTATTTTGTAATCCAGCCCGCGAAGTCCTGGCGGAAAACGCCCTCGCGCTCGCGTTTTACGACATCAATCCGGTTTCCCCAGGCCACGCGCTAATCGTGCCTAGGCAGCATTTCCGAACGATCTTCGATGCCGCGGGACCAGCTTACGCCGCGTGCTTCGAACTTGCGCGCGAGGTCCAGGAAATTTTAGTACGCGAACATTCGCCAGCCGGCTTTAACCTCGGGATCAACTGCGAAACCGCAGGCGGTCAGAGTGTGTGGCACGCCCACATTCATTTAATTCCGCGTTACCTTGGCGACGTTGAAGATCCGCTCGGAGGGGTGCGCAATGTAATCCCTCGAAAACGCTAGCGCTCCCATGAGCAAGGCGCGCACAGAAATCGGTTCGTCGCGGCGCTACAATTCCGCTGCCTCACCACTACGGCACCTCCACCCATGAAATGGTTCGCACGTCTCGTTACCGTTAATCCCGTTAGTCTGCTCCTTGTGCTACTCGCCCTCACGGTGGTGGCGGCCCACGGCATTATTGATTTACGCACCGGTGCGCTCCGGCTTCAAATTGATCCCGGTTTGGATCGCTTGCTGCCTGAAGGCGATGACGAGCGACGCTTCTACGACCACGCAAGAAAAACATTTGGAAGCGACGAGTTTTTGCTGCTGGTGGTCGAGTCGGGCGATATTTTTACGCCAACCATGCTGGAACGGCTGCAGAAGGTGACCGCACGATTAGAGCGTGAACCCGATGTCCTGCGGGTTGTGTCGCTCGCCAATGCGACGGACGTGGTGGGCATTGAAGGCGAAATCGTCATCAGCCCGTTTTATGACGATCCACCGCAGGACGCCGCCGGACGCCGCCGGACTCGACGCACTGCGTGAGCGCCTGCGACAACATCCAATCTACGGCGAATCGTTAGTCTCTCGCGACGGGCGGGCAACCGCCATTCTGGTATTTTTCGAGAAGATCGACACCCACGACTTTGTGAAGCGCAATGTCAGCGAGAAACTTGCCGAGATCGCGCGCGAAGAGGCAGGTGTGCCCGTGCATGTCACTGGTAATCCACACATCAAGGCCCAGTTGAGCCGCACGATCGTCTCTGAATTTGTGGTGATTCTGCCGCTCGTGAGTGTAATCACCGCCTTGTTGTGCGCGGTGGCGTTCCGCTCGACGCGCGGGGTTGTGGTACCGCTGGGCGCGCTCGGGATGTCGCTGACCTGGACCCTGGGTGCAATAGGTTGGGTTGGCACGCCGTTGAACTTGGTTTCAAACATTATCCCGCCGCTGTTAATTACCCTCGGTTTCGCCGGCGCGATGCATGTGATGTCCGAGTACTACGAAGCGCTGCTGCACCAAACAGTAAACGATCGCGCGAGTAACACCGCGGCCATTGTGCGTACCCTCGAAGAGATGGGGCTTGCGATCTTCGTCAACGGGATGACCACCCTGCTCGGGTTTCTGTCTCTGTGCACGAGCAGTGTGTTAGCCATCCGCCAGTTCGGCTTTTGGTCGGTGGTCGGCGTCGTTGCCGCCACATTAACCTCGCTCATCTTCATCCCCGCGCTTCTAGTTCTGCTCGGCGCGCCGAGTCGGCTGCCGCGCGCGCGCACCGCTGGTCGCATCGATCGATTTGCCGAGCAGCTCGGCGAATTTGATATCCGCAATCGCCGTGGCATTTACCTGACGACCTTTGCGATGCTGGCCGTCGCGTGTTACGGCATGAGTCGTATCGAAGTCTCCAGCAGCTTCGTCGGAAGTTTCATCTCCACGTCGCCGATTCGCCAGACCTTCGACGCATTAAACGAAAAAATGGGCGGACTGACCTCGTTTTACGTGGTGGTGGAATCGGATGAAAACGAAGCGTTCTCGCGCCCCACGAACCTGCGCGAGCTGGCCTCCTTGCAGGCATGGTTGGAAGCGCAGCCCGAAGTGGGGAGTACGGCGTCCCTGGCCGATGGCGTGATGTTGCTGAATCGTGCGGTACAGGAGAATGATCCGGCCGCGTTTAAAATTCCAGACCGGGCAGGCGAAGTCAAAGAGCTGCTGTTGTTTGGCGGGGATGAACTCACCGATGGCTTCGTTGATGCCAAGTACCGCGCGGCCAATATCACGGTTCGATCCAATGTCAGCGGCTCGGCCGAGATCCGCGCGTTGATGCAACGACTAGACGTCCGTCTGGCGGATCTCCCGCAGCAGCCTACGCGCGCGCGACCGGCGATCTGGTCTTGCTGAGCCACACGATGGACGACATCACGCGCGGGATGTTATCGAGCAGCGTAACCGCCTTCGGGACGATCTATCTCACTCTTGCACTGCTGCTAACATCGTTTCGGGTCGGACTCTACGCGCTGCTCCCGAACTTGGTTCCGGTGGCGATTTACTACGGTGCGCTCGGCCTCACCGGGACGCCGCTCAATCTTTCAACGAGCTTAATCCGCGCGATCACCTTGGGGATCGCTGTCGACGATACGGTCCATTACTTTTCGCGTTTCGCGCTCGAAGCGCGGCGGCTCGGTGACGAACGACGCGCCACCTTGAGCACCTTGCGCTCGGTGATTCGTCCCGTCACATTCACCACGCTCGGGCTATGCCTGGGTTTCCTCGCATTGACCGCGTCCGAGTTACGTAGTCAAGTTGAGTTCGGGATTCTGTCCGCGTTCACGATGGCAGTCGCATTGCTATTGGAGCTCACCTTGTCGCCGACGATCTGCGCAAGCATACGGCTGGTCACGTTATGGGATCTGCTTACGCTCGATCTAGGTCATGAGCCGCAGCGCACAATCCCGCTCTTCGAAGGTTTGACTAAACGGCAGGCGCGGATTTTCGCGTTGATGTCGACCAGTATTCAGCTACCCGCGGGCCAGCGCCTGATCGCGGAAGGTGACAAGGGCGGCGAGATGTATATCGTGATCGATGACGAACTGGTCGCCTCGATAGATCGCAAAGGCAAGCGGGTCGAGTTCACGCGGATGAAACGGGGTGACCTGGTGGGCGAAATCGCGTTGTTCAACGAAGTTCGCAGCGCCGATGTCGATGTAATCCAAGACGCGAGGGTGCTGCGTTTTGGTGACGCGGACTTGCTTCGAATGCACCTGCGTTATCCGCAAATCGCCGCGAGTGTCTATGCCAACTTGAATCGAATCCTCGCCAAGCGAGTCAAAAATACCCTGGAAACTTTGCGCTAATTCGCGACGCTATAGGTCACTGCCCCGCGCCGAACTTAGTCGAACTAAACATCGTGTCGCCAAGCTCCGGGTCGATCTCAATGCTCTCAACCACCAGTTCGGTGCGACTGTCGCGCTTCACATCATTGAGGACCACGCGATGTGGCACCCAGCGTGAACCGATCCGTTTTACATCTTCGCGCGGCATGACCAATTCTTTCAGCAGCGATCCATTCTTGGCAAAGAACTCGATTTTCGCGAGCGTGCACTGCTCGCGATCAATAAAAGAAAGGGTCTTCCGGACTTAGTGTGGGTAAAACTTGATCATTTTTCGGTCAAAGCTTAGGCAACATGCAGGTGAGGGTCTTCAATCGAAGGTATTCTTCGTCACGCAGTCCGTAGGCGCGACGCTGCAACACACGGATTTTATTGTTCAA
>SHZM01000038.1 GCA_009692265.1 Gammaproteobacteria bacterium | reverse complement strand
GGGACATTCGGGACGCCCAACATTCAAGGTGGTGTTGAAGGCGGGGGAGTACGTGGAGGGCCCGTGATTGGCGGCGTAGGTTCCGCTCCTATCCAAGATTTCCATTTGCCGACTGGTCAGCCTAGCGGGATCGGTCTTGACGCGAGTTATGGCGGTTTCGGTTACGCGCCGATGCTCGACGCGGTACCTAGTTTCCAGCGCGCATTCTCAACGGCGCAGAGTCAACTGGCGCTGCGTCGGCAACTGGCGCCTCCAATAACCGCGTTGCCGCCGGGCCCTGCCTACACCTCCCTGCAGGTCGTCGATGGTTTATCGGAATTGCAGCAATCACTCACCGCGACGGGTGATCCCGAGTTGACGGCGGCTGAGCAAGTCAAGGAGCGGATTGTCGAATCATTGCGCACACGAGGGGTCGGCGCGAAGGAGATCGGGCAAGTCGAAAGTGATGCCATCGAAATCATCGTGAATCTCTTTCAAGCCCTGCTTAACGATGCCCAGGTAGGCAGTTTCGCGAAAGGAAATTTGAAGCGCTTACAAGGTTCGGTCCATAAGGCTGCTCTACTCGACGAGGATTTTTTTTCCTCCGCCGAGAATCCCTTAAGACAACTCCTCAATCGCGTGTCGATGCTGCGCTTCGACAACACTGCGCAGGGACAAAAGGACCAAGGGCGAATTCGCGCGCTCGTAGATGAAGTGAACTTGTCATTTGATCGTGAAGTGGCCGCGCTCAATCCACTTGTCTCGGATCTAGATTCGGTTCTGGCGGATCAACGCAGGGCGTATGAGGACAATGTCCAAAAGCTAGTTACTTCGTGCGAAGACCAACAGAAAGTATTACTCGAACGCCGCGAACGCACTGGGGTGGCGGCGAGTGAAGCGATGGCGCAATTGGCGGTGCCGCCGGAATTGCAGCGTTGGATTACCCGTACCAAAGCGTTGCGAGTGGGTGATCGCTTGCTGATGAACGCGAACACAAACGCGCCGTACCTGGTGCGGTTGGTTTGGGTTGGAGAGGGGTTCAATCCCTATGTCCTGGCTGACGCGCACGGTAAAAAAACGGGCTCATTAACGATGCAGCAAGTGGCGATGTACCTACGGCGGGGAACCATCAAGCCACTTAACGACGAAGAGGAGTTTGCTTTCGAACGGGCGTTTCCCGGCGTGGTAAATCGCCTGCATGGCGAAGTGCTCGAAAAGGCCGCAATCGATACCGTGACCGGCCTCAACAACCGTAAATCGTTCATCAACACGCTCGAACCCCAGCTCGCGCAATCACCGCCTGAGTCCTGTGCCGTGCTGTGCCAAATTTCCATCGAGAATCTTAAAGCGATTAACGAGAGTTTTGGTGAAGCTGGCGGCGACCAATTAATCCGTCGCCTAAGTGATGAATTGCAGGCTAACTTCGATAAGCAAGGGGTGACCTTAGGTCGCCTCGGCGGTAGCGAGTGGGGGGGTGTTTTGGCCGAAGGGAGGTCTGCAGTCTGCTTATAAAACAATCCAGACAACACTCGAAAGGCTTCACGTGGTCAAGATCGAACATGCTAAAGGGCAGATCCAGCCTAAGCTGATTGCTGGGGTGGCAGCGGCTGATCGCGAGCTGGCCCATGTCGAACCACTGCTGTCCGCCGTAAGCGAAGCCTGCGCTGCCGCGCGCACGCATACGGATATGCCAGTCTACGTTGCGGGCACCGAATCCAAGCAACGTAAGCAACTGGAGCAAATGACCAATTACGTCGCCAAGGCGATCGAGCGTGGACGCCTGGCCTTGTTGTTCAACGAAGTCCGTGGAATTGATCGAACCTCACTACCGGCCGCGCACGTAATCGTGAGTGCGGAGGACCGTAATGGGAAACTTGTACCTCCGACCTTGTTTTCTTAGGCAGCCACCAATACCGAGCATGCTTATCCAGTCGATCTCTGGACCTTGCGCTCGACGCTCAAATGGATGGTGCTACATCCTGATGAACTTGAGCAGTTCAGTGCGTTCATCGTGCCACTATCGCGCGCTGCTCTGGAAACTGAAGACTTAGCCAACACCATTGTCAACGAATTGATGGAAACAGCGGTGCCCCCAGCGAAGATCTGCTTCGAAATAGACGACAAGACCGCTGTCGCGAAGCTCAACGAAACCGCCGATCTCATCAATACCCTGCGTGAATTTGGTTGCCAGTTTATTTTGGCGGAGTTCGGTGCTGGACAGACCAACTACGAGTATCTCAAAGAATTGGCCGTGAATTTTGTCTGCATCCAGAGCAGTTACATTGCGGATGGCACGCAGGATTCGAAGGACCTCGCGATTGCGAAATCGATTAATGAACTCGCCCACTTCATGGGGAAGTTGACGATTAGTAAACTGCCAAATGTTTCTGGCGGGCTGGACTTATTACGCGAGATGAAAGTCGATTTCGTGCATGACACCAGCCGTGCGACACGGCTTATAGTGAACTCTGATGGCTGAAAATCCCAAAAAAATCGGCAAGTACGAAGTGCTCGATGTGTTGGGGCGTGGCGCAATGGGCGTGGTCTATCGTGCACACGATCCGTATGTGGACAGGCCAGTCGCGATCAAGCTCGCGACCCAGTCCGATGTTGAAAGTACACAAAGAGTCGCGCGGCGCATGTTCGTGAACGAAGCGCGCTCGGCGGGTCGGCTCGATCACCCGAATGTGCTCAAAGTGTATGAGGCGGGGGAAGAGGACGAGCAGCCTTATATGGTGATGGAGTTCATTGACGGCGGCGATACGCTTAGAAATTATTGCAAAAGTGATAAGTTGCTTGGGATCCCGGTGGTGATGCGCATCATCCGTCAATCCGCCGACGCTCTGGACTATGCGCACAAGCACGGCGTGCTTCATCGAGATATAAAACCCGCCAATATCATGCTGACCAAGGACGGTGTTGCGAAAATTGGCGACTTCGGGATTGCGCGGCGCTTAGGCGTCGATCAAACACAAATCATCGGTTGGTTTGGCTCACCGCTTTACATGTCGCCAGAGCAAGCTCGCGATCAAGACATCACCTCGCAATCAGATTTGTTTTCCTTGGGCTCGGTGTTCTACGAGATGCTGATAGGCGCGCCGCCGTTCGCCGCCAAGGGGCTGAGTGGTCTGATTCAGAAGGTCGTGAACGAAGCGCCTACTCCGCTCACTGAATTGCGTAATGACATTCCGGAGCAGTTGTGGCGCATCGTAAAACGGATGCTCGAAAAAGATCTTTCCAAGCGCTACAAGACAGGCGGGGAGATCACCGCGGATCTCGATTTATTACTGAATGATTCGAATACGGTTCCGCTCGTGTTGAGCGACGAGCAGAAAATAGCGCGGATGACCGAACTGGGATTTTTCAGTGGGTTTACGAAAAACGAATTGAAGGAAGTGATCAAAGTAGCGCTGTGGCAACGTTACGATGTGGCGACCACGATCTTTGCCGAAGGCACTCGGGAGCACGCGTTCTACGTGATTGCTGATGGCGCGATCTCAATCAGTATCAATGGCGTGCGGATCGACGAGCTCGAAACCGGCGAATGTTTTGGTGAAATGGAGTACCTCGTGACTGGTGGTCGCAGCGCCACGGTAGTCACCAACCGCGAAACGACCGTGGTCAAAATAGAACGGGATTTCAAGGAATGGGCGTCCTTGCCGTGCCAATTGCGGTTGAGCAAAGTCTTTCAGAATGTCTTGATTGAACGCCTGCGTTCGACCACTAAGGAATTGGCACGTAGCCTACGAGTTTCATAAGTCCTTCTCGCCTCATTCCGCGCCCTTACCCGCGAGGTTTTTACACGACCTAGATCGCGGTTGCGGCCGCCGCTAACCCAAGCCTCTGCGAGCAGCCTTGCCCAGGATTAATTACTGGATATAATTACAGCTGTATATTAATCCAGCTTAGGTCGGGCACCATGAAAGACAAACTTACCCAACGACAGACCGAAGTCCTACAGGCGATCCGGGCAGCGGTAAAGCGTACTGGACTACCGCCGACCCGCAGTGAACTTGCTGAAACCTTGGGTTTTCGCTCACCGAATGCGGCCGAGGATCATTTGCGGGCACTGGCCAGAAAAGGGGCCATCACCCTCTTACCAGGTGCGTCACGCGGGATCCGGTTAAGCCGTGAAGCCGAGGAATTGGGGTTACCGGTGATCGGGCGGGTTGCGGCCGGGCAACCACTGCTGGCCACCGAGCACCTCGAAGAGCGTTACCAGATCGACCCAGCCTTATTTCGTCCTGCCGCGGACTATTTATTGCGAGTTCGTGGGACCAGTATGCAAGGCGCTGGGATCCTGGATGGCGACTTATTGGCCGTCCATGCTACGCCAGACGCCGTCAATGGTCAGATCGTGGTGGTTCGCCTGGACGATGAAGTGACTGTGAAGCGTTTCTATCGTCGCGGCCACCACGTCTCGTTGGCCGCTGAGAACCCGGATTTTGCCAACCTCGAGATCGATCTCCGAACTCAGAATCTGATCATTGAGGGTCTGGGGGTCGGGGTGATTCGGATGCATGCGGGATGAGCCTGGACGACTTGATACGAAGCGCCAAAGTCTGGCGCGCCGGGCAAGTACCCCCTGGTCGTAGCGTTACGACGGGTTTCCCAACGCTCGACGCTTTATTGCCGAAGCGCGGCTGGCCTTATCCGGCCCTGGTTGAGCTGCTGACTGATTTCGACGGCATCGGTGCCTTGGGTCTGTGTCTGCCTGTACTCGCTGCCTTGAGTCAGCAACGCTGGTTAATTTGGGTCGCCCCCCCACATCTGCCGCAGGCCCCAGTGCTACAACGCCACGGTATTAATCTGGCACGCATACTCATGATCCAACCAGCCACTCCGCGTGCAGGTAGCGCTGACTCGAACAGTCATTTGTGGGCTTTTGAACAGGCCTTACGTTGCGGCGATTGCGGGGCAAGTCTGGTCTGGCTAGAACATGTGGAACCTCTGCATCTGCGTCGTTTACAACAGGCCTGCGAAGTCGGTGACAACCTGGGATTCTTGTTTCGACCAGCACGTTACGCCGCGGAAGCCTCGCCTGCGGCGTTGCGTTTATTACTGACACCGGCAGCCAAGGCCGGGCTGTGCGTCGAACTACTGAAAGGAAAGCGAGGGCAGGCCACGATTTCTGTTCACCCCGCGCAAGGGGCTTAGCGGAATAAGCCCGTGTCAAGGGCACCTCTAAAAATTAGGGTTTTTGTTCGAGTGCAAGGCGCGGTACTTCCGAGAAGCGCAGTTAACGCAAGCCAAGTTAATGAGCATCGCAGGAAGTGCCGCAACGCCACAATCGGGCAAAAAGACAATTTTTAGAGGTGCCTTTAATAAAACCCAGGAGCCAAATTAATGTATAGCGACCGTGCAGAATTCAAAGTTCGGCAACCCGCCCGAAATTTACGTGCCGTGCCTGCCACGCCTAGAGCCCCTGTCACGGTTGCCGCCTCTCGCTTGTGGCTGGCTATTCGCCTGCCGCAATTTCCGCTAGAAGTCGTACTCCGCGGGGCCGAGCAGGAACGGGCATGCGTGTTGGTGGCCGGCCAAGGAACTCGTCAACGTGTCCTGTTCGTCAATGCGTTGGCCGCACGTCTCAATATTCGACCGGGCCTTCCGCTTAGCGCGGTGCAGGCACTGGGCGAAGTAGTGACGTTGACCCAGGATCCACTCGCCGAAGCGCGCGCGCTAGAACAGTTATGTAGGTGGGCTTATCAGTTTAGTCCTCTAGTGAGCGCCACAGGGACGGGCTTGGTACTCGAAGTGCAGGGGAGTCGTCGCTTATTCGGCGGCTTGAAGGAGTTGTTTGGGCGTCTGCGGCGTGAATTGCGCGAACTCGGCTATCGCGGGGCCTTAGCCGTTGCGCCCACTCCCGGCGCTGCGATGGCGTTGGCGAGTGCGCAACGACAACAGGTAGTGACGACTCCCGAGGCCTTAGCCGGCGCGTTGCACGAATTGCCGATCGAAGCCTTAGTGTTAACAAGTACCCAGCTGCAGGATCTTTACGCGATCGGAGTGCGCACCGTGGGCGATTGCGGGCGTTTACCGCGGGAAGGGCTAGGGCGGCGCTTTGCTCCCGAATTATTGCGTATGCTCGATCAGATCTATGGCCGTCAACCCGATCCCAGGCGCTACTTTGAGCCGCCGAAAGAATTCTTCAGCCGCCTCGAATTACCTTGGGAGGTGCGCCAAACACAAGCGCTACACACGGCGATGCGGCGGCTACTGCATGAACTCACTGCCACGCTGCGTGCACAGGCAGCGACGACTCGCGAATTGCATTGGGTTTTGCATCAAACGGACAACACCTGTAGTCATCACGTGGTGGGACTCGGTACCCCAAGCCGCGATATCGAGCGCCTGAGTTTGGTGACCCGCGAGCGTTTCCATCGCGAAACATTGAACTCACCGGTGCGCGCACTTGAACTCAGGGTCACGGCGGTAGAAGCCGAAGTCGCGCCAGCGATGTCGGATCTCTTCCAGCCTACACCAGCCTGTGCTGCGGAAAGTTGGCCGCAGTTCACCGCGCGCCTGCGCGCGCGGCTTGGCGAAGAAGCATTGCAAGGTATTGCCGTAGATTCCGATCATCGCCCGGAGCGGGCGACTACATGGATTAAATGGCAGGGGAGCAACTGGCAGGCAGAGAAATTGCCGCTGAAGTTGCCTCCTTACGCCCCGCTGAGAGTGACGAAGAGTCAGCGTCCGCTATGGTTAACGCATCGCCCGATTCCTTTGTACGAGCGCGAAGGTCGTTTGGAATGGCACGGTGGCTTGGTGGTGGGTACCGAACGCGAGCGTATTGAGAGTGGATGGTGGGGTGAAAGTATCGCGCGCGATTACTTTGTCGCGACTGATCGACACGGGATCCAATGGTGGGTCTATAAAGAACTCACGGGACAAAAAACTTGGTATTTGCAGGGAATTTTTGAGGGTGCGGCAAACGAATCGCGCTGAGGCAGACCCAAATCTGAACCCTAAAATGATCTACTAGCAGCCCAGCCCGGGCGAGGTTTGGAACAACCACCGCGCTGGTTAATCTCGCACGCCTTGCGCCCGGACCGATGACCGGTAACCATAGCCGAGAATGGGCGGCTGAATTCTCGCCGCCGGTATATCTGCGGCTGACTACCTAAGTGCACCGCCGCGTAGCGCCCTGTTACGGAGCTAAGGAACTTAACATGTCGACCCGCGGTAACATTCCCTCTTCCTCCAATGGACCCGATGCCTGGCGCGAAAAGTACCGCGAACTGTGTCGTGAAGCAGACGCGGATAAAGCCGCCGCATTGCAACAAGCACGCCTCTTGCGTAAGGCGCTACAGGCCTTAACCGTCCGCCATGACCAAGTACCCGGAGTCTCGCCTGCGGCGCTGGCAGCGTTACAGCAGTATTTGACGAGTGATCCCGGCGTCCCGTTTGATGCTCACCTGCTAACCCAGGTGATCGATGCATGCGTGGGAGCGCATGATGCCGTGCCGAGCAAGGTCGAACCGTGGGTGGCCTTTCGCACGCTGCTAGACAAGCTCCACCTCGCACCACGCCAAGATTTCGAGCTAAAGCAATTGCGTGCCCGCTGTAACCCGCCAAATGAACTGCTAGGCTGGGTGGCGCAATTGGCGGCCATGTTGAATGATCGCTCCGAACCGCCCAGGAAGATTGAGCCGGAAGCCCCAACCGGACACCTTTTAGCACTCCTAGATTGGCTACTCTTGCCAGCAGAGTTCGAACGCAACGCGGCGATTCTGCGTGAAAGCCTGGAGCGGCGTGAACTGGAAGACCCGATCCACGCCACAGGAAGTTTTCTAAATGACCTCCATGCCTTCCTACGTCGCGATCTGCGCACGCTTGGGGATTATCTTAAAAAAAGCGACCGGACATCTGAATTTGGTCGAGAACCAACTGAACCTTGCGGTACACGATAGCCGCTCCTCCGCAGCGGAATCTATCGAATTAACCCGCGGACTCGATTCGCAAATTTCGGCCCTCGGTGAGATAGCACAAAGCGAACCCGATCCGGCCAACCTTAAACAAAGCATTGAAGCTCGTGTACAGGCGATCCGAAGCTCGCTCACCGATTACGTCGAGACCTATCGACGCAATCAGACGGTCTACGAAACTCGAATCCTCGACCTCACCACGCAACTTCAGGGCTTCCAACGCGAGTCTGATCAACTACGTCAGACGTTGGCTGCCGAGCAGGAAAAGGCCTATCGCGATCCCCTCACGCAACTTCCTAACCGGCTTGCCTATAACGAACGTGCACGGGTCGAATTATTACGGGCGCGACGCAACCATTCTCCACTGACGTTGGCGGTGCTCGATCTCGATCGCTTCAAACAGATCAACGATACCTACGGGCATCAAGTAGGCGACAAGGTGCTGCGCCACTCGGCTGCGCTGTGTCAGCGTCGCGTGCGCGCGACCGATCTGATCGCGCGCTTCGGGGGTGAAGAGTTTGTAGTCCTATTTCCAGAAACTCCGCTCGATCGCGCGGCCGAAGTGTGTGAAGAACTTCGCGGACAGTTGGGACAAGCCGCGTTTCAGTATCAAGGTCAGCGCGTCCCTGTGACGATCTCGGTCGGGGTTTCGGGGTTAGTGGAGAGTGACACCCTGGAATCGTTATTCGAGCGGGCTGATCGCGCGCTTTATCAAGCGAAGAATGGCGGCCGCAATAAGGTTTCGGTTGCTGATCCCGGCTCCAGTTAAGGTTTCGGCAAGGTAGTAGCCGGGTAGTCGCCGACTCTGGCTAAATTTACTCGCAATAGTTGACGAGCACCGGTCTTGCGCCTAGCCTCCCTGTCAATCGTTCACTGCGTTAGGAGCCTGTCATGCCAACCGTAATTCCAGAGGCATTCAAAGATCTCGTTACAACAAAAATTACCTTTGCGCATCTGGCAACCACAATGCGTAGCGGCTCCCCACAGGTAACGCCGGTGTGGTTTAGCTTCGACGGTACCCACATCGTGGTGAATTCCGCCAAAGGAAGGCTCAAGGATCGCAATATGCGCGCCCGACCGCAGGTCGCGTTGTCGATACTTGATCCTGAAAACGCGTATCGCTATCTGCAAATCATTGGCCAGGTAGTCGACGTAACCGAGCAGGGAGGCGATGCGCATATCGATTCGTTGGCGAAGAAATATTTGGGTAAAGACACCTACCCATGGCGCTCGCCCACCGAAGTCCGCGTGATCTACAAAATCTTGCCGGAGAAAGTGCAGACGATGGGATAGATCCTGACGAGTAACCAACAATTTGGAAAAGCCGATGCACACCAGCCACACTGAAGTTCTATTTACAACCGCCGCGCAGCTGCGTGAAGCATTGGGCTCGCCGATGGAGCTAGCCGTGCGCAAAGCGCTACCCGCGCTCGACAAATACTGCAAAGCCTTCATCCAGCGCGCGCCGTTCCTGACCCTAAGCACGGCCAACGCCCTGGGCCACGCGGACGTCTCCCCCCGCGGAGATCAACCCGGTTTCGTGATGATCCTCGACGACAGGACGCTATTTTTACCGGAACGCCCGGGCAATGCCCGCTACGATACGCTGCTGAACATTATCGAAAACCCGCATGTCGGTCTGTTGTTCTTCGTGCCAGGGTTTGAAGAGACCTTGAGAGTGAACGGACGTGCGGTGATCGTGCACGATTCGGCTTTGCTTGAGCAATGCGCGGTCAACGGCAGATCACCCAAGGTGGGAATACGGATCGAGGTCGATGAGGCCTACCTGCATTGCGCGAAGGCGCTCAAACGCAGCAAATTATGGGATCCGACGCAGCAGCGCCAGCGCTCCGAGTTACCGACTTTAGGCAAAATGATCCTGGAGCAAACAGCGAACCCGGAGGCACCACCCAGTGAAGAACTTACCTGCACCGTCGATACTTACATCGAGGAAAATTACCGTAATGAACTGTATTGAACTGGACCGTCTTGATTTGAGCGCTTGAAATTCCACCGGTGCGTGGAGCTAGAGTCGAACTAACGCCATCCGCTGCTTTATCCGCAGAACACCACCCTCACTCATTAAGGTGAATTTTGCTGATCCCTGGCTTCAAATTGGTCATGCGCTCACTTACAGAATTTTGGGTCTTCCGCCGTCGGCATTTCCAATGCGATGGTGCGTTGACGGTCGGGGTCGTGATCGGGTGAATCAAAAATGACCAGTAATACGGGGAATCAAAATGTAGCAGAAGCCCAATTAGACGACGCAACTTTGCATGAACGCTATATTCGAGCGCAATCAGAAATTGCACATCTGAAAGCTCGGGTCGAGCGCGCGATGGAAGGGGCCACCAGCTTCCTTTGGGACTGGGAAAATCGAGAAGGGACGATGTGGGTTTCCGAATCGATGAAAGCGGTGCTTGGTTACGCGCTCGATCCAGCGTTCAAGGCCGATGATGCTAGTTTCAAAGCGGCCATTCTCCCTGAACATTGGTCGCATATCCGACGCTTGTTGGTCGCCCACTACAAAGTCGGGTTACCTTTTGAATGCGAATTCCAAATGCGCCGCAAGTCGGGCGAGTATCGGTGGTTCCGTGCGCTAGGGTCAGCCGGGCAACGCGATCACCGAGGCCGTGTTCAGCGGTTTTCCGGTACCGTGATCGATATCCATGACCGAAAATTGATTGAACGAACGCTCGCCGAAGAAAGAGCAAAAGCCTCGGTGATATTAGCGACAATTAGCGATGCCGTGATTTCGACGAACGCGCATGGTGTGATCGAATACCTCAATCCTGCGGCCGAACGATTGCTCGGCAAAGACACGTCGGAAGTGGTTGGCCAGCCATTCGTCCGGGCAGTGCAACTATTCTCTGACGAGTCTGAAACGCCGCTACCCGATCCTATCGCGCAACATTTGACCGAAGGTTTGGCACTCACAGGACGCCAAGCGAGATTGCGCAATGGTCCGGGTGAAGAACATGCCATCGAATACTCAGTCGCGGCTTTAAACTTCGTCGACGACCCGGCCGGCGGCGCAGTGGTCGTCTTACGCAATGTCACCGAGGAGAGTCGCCTCGCGCTGGCGATGTCCTATTCAGGCAAACCACGATTCGCTGACCGGGTTAGTTAATCGAATTGAGTTCGAACGCCGAGTTCAACGTGTCATCCAATAAGCCATGGATCACGGCGATAACCATGCCTTGGCATATTTGGATCTGGATAAATTCAAAGCCGTCAACGACAGTTGTGGGCACAGCGCGGGTGACGAACTACTACGTCAGGTAGCAATTATCCTGACGGAGAGCACGCGCAAGCGTGATACAGTGGGGCGCCTAGGCGGTGATGAATTTGGAATTCTGATGGAGCACTGTTCACTGCAGCAGGCCGAGCGGGTTGCCGAGAGCATTCGAGAGAAAATCGCCGACTTCCGATTTAGATGGAGTGATCACGTATTTACCTTGGGGGTCAGTACGGGGTTGGTCCAAATTACCGACGCGACTCGCAGTATCGCGACTTTGTTCAAGGTGGCGGACGCGGCCTGTTATTCCGCGAAAAAGGCCGGTCGCAATCAGGTTCGGGTGCATTATCCCGGAGACGCTACCTTAGAACGTGGGTACGCCGATAAACAATGGGCGTCGGCGATCAATACGGCGTTACAAGAGCAAAGTTTCCAGCTGGTTGCGCAACCAGCGCGCGCGCTTACGGACCCTACGGTTGCGCCGTACGTGGAGGTGTTGATCCGTTATCCGGACGCCACCGGAATTCACTCCGCGCATGAATTCCTTCCTGCCGCGGAGCGGAGCAACTTGTCAATGAAGATTGACTCCTGGGTACTGGAAAACTTCTTGATCTGGTACGCAGCGCACCGGACCGAAATTGACCCACGGACCCTGTTCGCGTTCAATCTCTCGACACTTTCGCTGACCAACGACGGATTTCTACGCTTTGTGAATCAACAGTTAAACTCGTCTGTGTTATCGCCCGAGCGCCTGTGCTTCGAGATTACAGAGGCCGCAGTGATCAGTAACCTCGCGCAATCGACTACTTTTCTGAAAGCCATCAAAGAGCGCGGCTGTTTATTCGCCCTGGATGATTTCGGTAGTGGATTATCTTCGATTAACTATTTGCGGAGCATGCCGATCGATTTCGTCAAAATCGACGGTTTGCTGGTACGCGATAGCGTTACCGATCCGATTGATCTCGCGTTGATTGAATCGATCAACGAAATCGCGCATTTAATCGGTCTGAAAACCATCGCGGAATTTGTTGAGCATGAGCGGATCGCGACAAAAATGCACGAAATTGGAGTCGACTATGCTCAAGGATACGGCATCTCGCGCTCGCTGCCGTTGGACGACTATTTGAAAAGCCTTGCCTAGCTGGAGGCTTTTCTCGGCGGGCACTGAGACGCGATTTTAAGCGGGCATCCGGGGGTTACTTTAAGGCACATCGATCAAATCGCCCGCCGGCCCTTCGTGATGCGGATTTATTGGGTGCGCGGGTTTGCGCGGGGCACCGTCTACCGGCACGTTACGCGCCAGAAATTCGATTACCGCCGCACCGAAGATATCGTTGCGGTCGCCTGCGACCATGTGGCCAGCACCGGTGATATTGACGTACTCGGTATGTGGGCACAGTACTTGAAACGCGCGTGCCCCGTCTTCGCTTAACACATCCGACAAGCCACCGCGCACGAGCAAGGTCGGCAGGTTCAGGTTGCGCGCGCAGGCTTCCAGTCGCTGCGCGCGCTTGTCCATTTCGCGTCGCAAGGTCATGAACCGCGGATCCCAATGCCAGCGGTATTTGCCGTTCTCCGCAAGGCGCACGTTCTTAGCCAAGCCTGCGAGATCCTTGGGTGGTTTTCGATGCGGCTGATACGAGCCGATCGCGATCGCGACTTCTTCAAGCGAGTCGAAACCTTCCGGTTTCAAGCCCATAAAGGCTTGGATTTTCTGCACGCCCTCCGGTTCTATTTGCGGTGCGATGTCAACCAACACTAGGGCGGTCGCGTCGACCCGATCCTCGCCGACCGCAACCAGACTAGTGCCGCCGCCCATTGACGCGCCGACTAATACCGGTCGTTTGTCCCCGAGCGCGCGAATCACGCAACGCAGATCCTCAACCATGATGTCTTGGCCGTAAACCCCGTCGGGTGCCCAGTCCGAATCGCCGTGTCCTCGGGCATCAAATGCCACCGCGAAGTAACCCGCGCTGCCGAGAGCTTCGCCGGCGCTTTTCCACGCATGGCGAGTTTGCCCTCCACCGTGCTGCAGAATAACCAACGGACCCTGGGGATCTCCCCAACGATCGCCGGCGATAGTAATGCCGTTGAGGCCAGACCAACGTTGCATCGGATCGGGCGTGCCGGGTAGGCGTTTGCCCGCACTCATCGTACGTGCTGGAAGTGTGTTTTCATCGCTGCATTGTCGAGTCCACGCAGAATTCGTCAAGCCTTGTTTTTAAGCGCAAACCGCTGTCAGCGACCGAGGACACCCCGTAAGACAATTCTTGAGCGTATTGGCGCTGCGATCCTTGAGGTGTACGGGAGGTCGACGTCAAAAGCATCGAGCGTGGCCATGATGGTCCAAAATGCGTTGCGCGGATCGGCGTAGTATTGCCCTGCTGCGAGAGCGGCGACCTCTGGCGTGCTACCGAGTACCAACACAGCCACATTAGCGACGGCGAGCGGTGCAAAACTTCGCACCTGGAATGAGGGTGATCGTGGCTTGAACGACCTGCCTGTCTTTGTCTTTATCCGCGCCGCATAAACCACGGAGACCCCGATGACGCGTTGGCGACCGGCGGCCGCAAAAACCACGCCGTACATTACGACCGAGGGGTATCGCGCACTTGAACGCGAGGTTGCAACCTTGCGTAGCCGACGCACGGACACAGTCAAGCACCTCGCGGCGGCCGCGGCCGAGGGTGATCGTTCAGA
This sequence comes from Gammaproteobacteria bacterium, assembly GCA_009692265.1. Classification (GTDB taxonomy): domain Bacteria; phylum Pseudomonadota; class Gammaproteobacteria; genus CAIKBL01. The sequence continues at coordinate 19,301 of SHZM01000038.1, read as the reverse complement.
AAATGCAGAATACATTTATCGCAAGAAGGAATTGCGTGAGATCGATCGACGCTTGGGGTATCTTCAACGCCGAATGCCGACATTGACTGTTGTGGTGCGCGCACCAGAGGTCACCGATAGAATTTTTTTCGGTGCCTGCGTGACGCTTGAAAATGGAGCTGGAGAGCGAAGCGAATATCGCATCGTCGGCGGCGATGAAATCGATCGCCATTCCAGTTACATCAGCATCGATTCGCCGATGGCACAGGCACTGATGAAGCGAATCGTCGACGACGAAATTGTCGTTCGCACGGTGACTGGCGAGATGCACTACACCGTGATCGACATTCGATACCCCACCGCGACATCGCTACGAAGCCCCTGAACAATAAGCTAGACGACCGGGACCTGAGAGCCAAACGAGATGCCACAGCCGACCGACATAGAATCAAGCTACGTGTGGTGCCGATTGCTTGCGTCCGTCTTACTGATGACCGTCGCCGGGGTTGGGATGTACGCAATCATGGTGGTATTGCCGTCGATCCAACTTGAGTTTGGCGTTGATCGCGGTGCTGCTTCACTACCGTTCACCTTGATCATGATTGGCTTTGGCTTCGGCGGCATATTCATGGGGCGGCTCAGCGATCGTTTCGGCATTGTAGTGCCAGTAGTGATCGCGGCCTTCTCCCTGTGTTTAGGCTTTGTCCTGACCGCCCAAGCCACTACTTTGTGGCAGTTCGCGCTTATCCAGGGCGTGCTAATTGGGTTTTTCGGGGTATCGGCGACGTTTGCCCCGCTGCTCGCGGATATTTCTCACTGGTTCCTCCGTCGCCGCGGCTTAGCGGTCGCGATCTGCGCCTGCGGTAATTATTTCGCCGGCGCAATTTGGCCGCCCGTCATCCAACGATTTCTGGAAGCAGTTGGTTGGCGTACAACGTTTGTTGGCGTCGGCATTTTTATCTTGGTGGCGATGTTACCGCTGTCACTGATCCTGCGGCGAAGGCTACTCCCAGGGGTGCCAGCACTAGTTACGCCTGCTCAGGCACGAAGCGAGGCCATGCCGCTTGGGATGAGCCCTAATCAAGTCACCGGCTTGCTGTTCATTGCCGGCCTTGGTTGCTGTGTCGCGATGTCGATGCCACAGGTTCATATGGTTGCACTGTGCAGCGATCTCGGTTTCGGCCCGGCCCGCGGCGCTGAAATGCTGTCGCTGATGCTTGGACTTGGCGTGATCAGCCGCCTCGTTTTTGGCCTGATCGCCGACAAAATTGGGGGGCTTCGAACGTTGTTACTCGGCTCGACTATGCAATGTTTCGCGTTATTGTTGTTTTTGCCGGCCGACGGACTGGTCTCGCTCTACCTCGTATCAGGGTTGTTTGGGTTGTTTCAGGGAGGAATCGTGCCGACTTATGCGTTGATCATTCGCGAACACTTTCCAGCCGTTGAAGCGGGGCGGCGGGTAGGCATTGTCATTATGGCGACACTGTTCGGGATGGCGTTTGGCGGCTGGATTTCCGGTGCAATCTACGATTGGACCGGCTCCTATACCGCGGCTTTTGTGAATGGCGTCGGCTGGAATCTTCTGAATGTCTCGATCGTGTGCTTCTTGTTGTGGCAGCAGCGACGCGGTTGGGAGGCGGACGCGCGAAGGGGCGAGCACACAGGCCATCCCGCCTAGCCAGTCGTCGAATTTCCCTGCTGCAGCGAGATTGAGTTCACCTCGGTGCGCCATCCCGCACCTCTAGGTCACATCGCGAGATGTAAACAAGCGTTATGCGGGCCACTTGTCACCTTGTGGGAGTTCTCGCCCCAGGGCTATAGTGCGGTCGACCGGTACCCTCACACTCACTGTGCGGGACCCTAATTGAAGACGGCATCGCCACCGTTCTGAAAGACCCGAGCAAATGTCCGAAAAGGCCGACCACGAAGGCGCATTCCGTGAATTAGTCCCGGTAAATCGCCTTGCATCCGAGGTAATTCGGCGCCTGTGGCAGGCCACGACCGTTAAACGTTACGCGGCCGACCAACTAATCACCGCGCGTGGTACCAGCGACGATTTAATTCATTACCTCATCGACGGTGAAATCGACCTGTTTGATCACAGCCGCATGGTGTAACGGCTGCAATCGGGATCGCTAGTCGCGAAGCGGCCGCTCTCTTCGTTGGGCCCGAAACGTTACAACTTACGGGCGCATGGCGCTTGCACGATTGCCTGCTTGCCGCGTCGCGAACTAGAATTTGCCACCGATTCCAAGCGCCTGCCAACCTGCGTCGACGAATTAGCGGCAAGCTGCTCGGCCGAAGGCGCAAACGCCGAGTGGATGACTCGGATTATGGATTCTTCGCTGTTCCAGGTACTTCCCAACGACGTCATCCAGCAACTCTTCGGAACTCTCGAAACAGTCGACGTGGAAACCGAAACCGCGCTGCTGCACCAGGGCTCCCTTGGTGACTACTTTTACGTCGTTGAGAGAGGTTTTTTGGAGGTTACCCGCGCGGCCGGCGAGTCGCGGCAAGCTATTCACGTGGCGGATTTACGACCGGGTGATACTTTCGGCGAAGCCGCTTTGATTTCGGGTAAGGCGCGTGATTCCAGCGTTACCGCGTTAACCCCTGGTCGATTACTCCGCTTGCCGAAGGCGAATTTCGAAACCCTGATAGCGGCGCGTCTGCTGCGCTCGATCGGCGCGCAAGAGGCGCTGGAGGCGCGGTTTAACGGCGCGCACTGGTTGGATATCGGCGATCCCGAGGTCTACGCTAAAGCACCGCTCAGAAACAGCCGTAATATTCCCCTGAACGCTTTGCGCGAGCAGAGTAGTCGCCTGCCGAGCGGCGAGACCTACATTGTCTGTAGCGACGATCCGGCCTTGAATGCGGTTGGCGCTTATATTCTGGCCGAACGTGGTTTCGACGTACTGTATTTGCGCGAGCCGGTAGTGATGCTAATCGCCGCGGACGCAAGGTCGGCGCCAACCTTGGGAACTCCTCGCGATAATGTCGTTGTGTTTCCACGCGCGGAACCCGTTTCCTTACCGCCCGCTAACCCGGAAGTAGATGTCATGAACACTCAGCCCCCGACCACCACCTCGAGCACGATCGAACGCGTCGATCGACTGTATACACAACAGGAATTCGAAGCGGCGTTGGCGGTGAAAGTGCCGAAGGAGACTTACGCCGAAACCCAGGTCGGGCAAAGTCTCGCCGCGCTTATCGACGATATTGATGCGCGCAAAGAGGTTTTTGAACCGGCACCGGCTGAAGTCGGAATCGAAACGATTCAGCCGGACTTTATTGACCTTCGCGAGTTTGAAGCACGCGCCCCTGCGCCAACGGCTCCGGCCGTAGTCTCGTCAACGATTGATTTCGACTTATCGCAAAATCTGACCTTGGACGAAGGCTTGGCAACGGCTCCGGTGACCGATCTGGTTCACGATTTCGAACGGCGAGTTCGCAATTACATTGAAGCGCAATTGATCGAACGATCGCTCGATACCGAGCGGCGGTACCGCGAACGGGTACAACGCCTACAAGAAAGCGCACAAGCTGCGCTGCGCAAGCGCGATCACGAGCTTAAGCAGCGGTACTCTGCACACTATGGAAAGAAAGAACGGGTATTACGCGAAAATTATCAAAAACTGGTGACCTTGGCGAACAAGATCAGTCACCAGAAGGCGCAGTTGCAACAAGCTCGCAAGCAGATGGAAGAGAAGCTCAAGGCGGCGAACGTAATTCAACAACAGGTTGAGGACATGCGGCGTTTGTTGGGCGAACAAATGGGGGCCTTCGATCTCGGTCCGAGCAAGGCACCAGCGCGCGCTTCAAACGCGTAAGCGGATTAGCAAATTAGTTCGCTCGCCCGGCACCCTAGCGCCTTAGGATTGCCTTCTCGATAACGCGGGGTGCCTCGGTCCACGGGGATTTCCACCCGCACTTCAAAACTCCCGCGCGCGGTTTTGCGGCGCTGCGATTGCATTCACTTGATGCCCCAGTAGAATGCGCCCCTCCTTCCAGTGTGCTGACCACGGTGAACGCATGAATCGAGAGATGCCGAAACCCGCGAAGAAGCCGACCAATCCCTGCTTTTCGTCCGGCCCCTGTTCCAAACGTCCAGGCTGGACCGTCCATTCCCTGGCGCAGGCCTTGGTGGGTCGCTCCCATCGTTCGAAAGAAGGCAAGGCGCGTCTAAAAGAGGCGATTGATCATACCCGCCGAGTGCTCGGGGTGCCGGCGGATTACAGGATCGGAATCGTCCCTGCTTCGGATACCGGCGCGGTCGAAATGGCCTTGTGGAATTTGCTAGGCCCACGCCCCGTCGATGTCCTTGCGTGGGAGAGTTTCGGCAGTGAGTGGGTCACTGATATCACCGAAAGCCTCAAATTAGCCGGGACGCGGGTGATGACGGCTGATTACGGTCAATTACCGGATTTGAGCGCGGTCGATTTTTCGCATGACGTGGTGTTTGTGTGGAACGGGACGACCTCAGGGGTGAAGTTGCCACACGGGGATTGGATTCCAGCGCACCGCGAAGGCCTGACCATTTGCGACGCGACCTCCGCCGCGTTTGCGATGCGCCTGCCCTGGGACAAGCTCGATGTAGTGACGTTCTCGTGGCAGAAGGTATTAGGCGGTGAAGGGGCGCATGGCGTGTTGGTACTAAGTCCGCGCGCCGCCGAACGATTGAAAACGTTTACACCCGAGCGACCACTTCCAAAAATATTTCGGTTAGCGAAGAAGGGTAAGTTGGACGAAGGGATCTTCGACGGCGCGACGATCAATACTCCATCGATGCTCTGCGTTGAAGATTATCTGGATGCGCTGCGGTGGGCCGATTCAGTCGGAGGGCTCGACGGCCTATGTGCCCGTTCGGCGCAGAATTTGGCAGTGCTGGCTGAATGGGTCGCGCGCACGGAATGGATCGAGTTTTTAGCCGCGGATCTCGCGTGTCGTTCGAACACCTCAATCTGCCTGAAGGTCACCGCCCCGTGGTTTCAAGACCTCGAGCTCGAACTCCAGCTAAAAGCGATGGAGCGGATGGCGAGCTTGTTGGATGCCGAGCGGGTCGCGTTTGACATCAATGGTTATCGGAGTGCGCCGCCGGGACTGCGGATCTGGGGTGGAGCGACGGTCGAAGCCGACGATTTGCGGGCACTGCTGCCGTGGCTGGAATGGGCTTACGGCCAGATTGCGCAAGGAACCTGATTATGTTCAAAGTGTTTGTAGCGGATAAGTTGGCGCCTGAAGGCATCGCGGCGCTGAAGGAATATCCGCAGCTAACCATCGATTTCACGCCAGGGCTGGAAGTGGACGCCGCGCTGTCGCACGCGGCCGACGCGGACGCGATCATTGTGCGCAGTGAAACCAAGATTCGTGGCAAGTTGCTCGACGCGGCAACTAAGCTGCGAGTCGTCGGCCGTGCCGGGATAGGTGTCGATAACATCGATCTTGAAGCGACTACCGAGCGCGGGATCGTGGTGCTGAACACTCCCGATGCGAATGCGACGACCACTGCGGAACTTGCAATCGCGCATTTGTTCTCGTTAAGCCGCCAATTGCCGGAGGCCGATCGCTCGGTGCGTGGCGGCGAATGGGCGAAGTCGAAATTCATGGGTTCCGAAGTCACCGGCAAATGCCTCGGCATTGTTGGTTTCGGCACCATCGGTCGCCTGGTCGCGGAGCGCGCACGTGGTTTGAAAATGCAGGTGCTCGGGTTTGATCCTTTTGTGAATCCGGAAACCTTTACCGAGCACGGGGTTGAATGTGCGCCGCTAGATGAGCTACTTCGGCAGGCTGATTACGTGACCCTGCATTGCCCGATGACCGACGACACGCGAAATCTGCTAAGCGCCGAACGTCTGGCCCTGATGAAAAAGGGCGCGCGTCTGATTAATTGCGCGCGCGGTGGCCTGGTCGACGAACACGCGCTGCTGGCGGCAGTGGAAGCAGGGCACTTGGCGGGTGCCGCACTCGATGTCTTCGCGCAGGAACCCCCTGGCGCGTCACCGCTGTTCGGCCAACCGCGGATTCATTTCACCCCACACTTGGGTGCCTCAACCCAGGAAGCGCAAACCGCCGTCGGGGTGGAAATCGCGCACCAGATCGCGGCGTTTCTATTGCGCAATGAAGTACGCAATGCGGTTAACCTAAAGAGTATTTCCGCCGATCGCCTAGCCCAGCTCGCGCCCTATCAGAAGCTTGCGCGTAACCTCGGGAAATTGCTGTCGCTGATGCTCGACGGTGCGGCGCAGGAAGTCGAACTCGGGTTATTCGGGCGTGCCGCCGAACTCGAAGGCCAGCCGTTGTTGTGTGAAGTCGTTGCAGGTTTGTTACAAGATCATGTCTCGGCTTCGATTAATCGAGTCAATGCGTTACCACTGGCCAAGCGGCAGGGGATTAAGGTCAGCGAGATCAAAAGCACCGAATCCAAAGATTACCTCGCAGTCGTGCGCGTGCGAGGTCGTTCCGAAGTCGGGGCGATTTGTCTGGAAGGTACTTTATTCGATGAGCGGCACCCGCGGCTCGTGCGCGTGAACGATTACGCGATTGAAGCTGTGCTGGAAGGCCAGCTCGTGCTCACGCGGCATGTTGATCGTCCTGGCGTGATTGGTGCGATTGGCGCGATTCTCGGCCGCGAAGGGATCAACATCACGCGGATGCAGGTCGGGGCGGCAGAAGCCACGAATCGCGCGATAGCGGTGCTTGGTGTGTCGCAAAGCTTGGGCGAGAACACGCTCAAGGCGCTGGGATCGATTGATGCCGTCGAGAAGGTGCTGCAAGTTCGTTTTGCACTGTAGATCATCGTCAACGGCGTCGCCGACGCCAGAGGAAGCCGCGTGTTTAATACCTTGATGACGAAACTACGAAGACCACGCGGCCCACTGGCGTGGGTTGTTTCAATGCTGGTTGCCTACCTTGGCGCGATCCTGATCGTGATGTGGGTGCTCGACTACGAACCCGCGGCCTTCGCGGTGCGCGATGCAGTGACGGTTCGCCTGCCGAGTGGCGGTGAACAGCCGGTACGCGGAGCAATTCTGACTGGGACTGCCATCGAAATCCTCGATCGGGTACTGCATAAGCGGGGCGGGTATTTATCGAACGATGTCCTCCCACCGGGCGCGTGGATGGACAACGTACCGAACTGGGAGTGGGGCGCGTTGGTCCAGATCCGCGATATGGCAAAAGCCCTGCGTAACGATTTCTCGCGTTCGCAGACCCAGTCGACAGAAGATCAGGATCTGACGCGCGCGGATAACCACCTCAACATTAACAACGAAGCCTGGATGTTTCCGGCCGCGGAAACAGAATACGGTGCGGCGCGCGACGCGTGGGAGTCGTACCTTACGCGTCTAAGCACCGATACCGAGCACGATACTCAGTTCTACGCCCGCGCGGATAACTTGCGCAATTGGCTCGCCTTGATCGAAAAGCGGTTAGGCGATCTTTCGCAGCGCTTAGGCGCGAGCGTTGGGCAGGTTCGAATCAATACCGATCTTGCGGGTGACGCGGAAGCCGAACAATCCACGGCGACCCCAGATGTGCGAATCGTCCAAACGCCCTGGATGCAGATCGACGATGTCTTCTATGAGGCGCGCGGTTCAACCTGGGCCCTACTTCATCTGCTGCGTGCGGTTGAGCACGATTTCGGGACAGTGTTGGATAAGAAGAACGCGGTCGTGAGTTTGCGCCAGATTATCCGTGAACTCGAAGCTACGCAGGATCCGGTGTGGAGTCCGGCGATTCTCAACGGCGAAGGACTTGGCTTTGTCGCAAACCATTCACTGGTGATGGCATCCTACATCTCGCGCGCGAATGCGGCGGTGATTGATCTTCGGATGCTGCTCGAACGAGGTTAGACGCAAGCCGATTGACGGCGGCTATACTCGGTCCCTAGTCTTAGCGACACCGAAAACTCCAAGGGAGTCGCCATGCGGCCGAATGCCTTTGCCTATTCCAGACCCACGAGTATTGCCGGGATCCTGAGCCAAATGCGTGACGGCGCGGTGCCGCTCGCCGGCGGTCAAAGTCTGATGCAGGCGATGCGCCTGCGGCTAACCGAGCCTTCCTTGTTAGTCGATCTTGCCGCCGCGTCGGATCTTCCAGCGACGATTGAGCTGCACCCCGAGCAGCTGACGATCGGCGCGAAGGTTACGCATCGCATGATGGTCGAGCACGTGGGCATTGCCCACGAATTTCCATGGCTCAACGAAGCGGCCCGCGCGTTGGGAGATGTGCAAGTCCGCAATCGTGGCACTGTAGTCGGCAATCTCTGTTGGGCCGATCCCCGGGCGAATTGGTGTGTCGCACTGGCTGCTTCACGCGCGACCATCCGTTGCCGCGACCCGCTGCACCCAGAGCAAACAGAGTCGCTTGCTATCGAAGATTTCTTCACTGGCTTTAGGTGTCATGCACTGAATGGACGCCTCGCGCTCGCCATCGACCTCCCACGTGCGCCGCGCTGCCGCGGCGTCTACCGTGAATTTTCGCGTCAACGCCAGGATCTCGCGCTTGCGAATATCTGCATCGTGCTTGGTGCTGGCGTGGCGCGAGTCGCGGTCGGCGGCGTGCACCATAGCCCGGTGCGATTGCACGCGCTGGAAGAAGTACTGCGGGTTGAGACGCGCTTCACGGCTGCGGTAGAACACGCGCTTGAGGCTGCGTTTAAGGATCTAAATCTCGCGGCGATCCCCGACGATTATGGCAGCGCCGCGTATAAACAGCAGCTCGCGAAGGTTCAGTTGCGTCGCGCGTTACAGTCGCTGCTGAACGAGGCTGAACGAGGCTGAACATGGTTAAGCCGTTCGATATTGAGAGTCATAGCCTGCCGGTGACGATGCAGATCAACGGTGTGACGATAACCCGCACAGTCGAAGCGCGCACCCTGCTCACAGACTTTTTGCGGCTTGAGGCGGGATTAACCGGACCACGTTTCGCCTGCGAAGAAGGCGCCTGTGGTGCCTGCACCGTGGAAGTCGATGGTGAGATCGTGAAGTCCTGCTTGATGCTGGCGGTGCAGGCAGATGGCAGCGAGATCACGACGGTGGAAGGGATCACGCCGGCAGTCGGTCTCTCGACCTTGCAGCAGGCTTTTGTTCACTGCCACGCGCTCCAGTGTGGCTATTGCACGGCTGGAATGCTGATGAGTGCGCGCGATTTTCTGAATAAACAAGGCGAGCGCGAGTTTAGCGATGAGGATTCTCGCCAAGCGCTCACCGGCAATCTCTGTCGTTGCACGGGGTACAACAATATTCTGCACGCGCTCAAGGTCGCGACTGGCCGTGCGCAACCGCTCGCGATCCTTGAAGAACAACTGGAACCTGGCGCAAAAAAAATCGGACAGCCTATTGCACGGCGTGAAGACCGGCGCCTGGTAACCGGCGGCGGTCACTACGTTGACAACTTCAGCACGCCGCAAGATCTGCATCTTGCGATCGTGCGCAGCACGCGCGCGCATGCCCGGATTATCAACATCGCGACCGAGCAGGCGCGTCGCGCACCCGGCGTCGTTCGGATCATGACCGGTGCCGAGGCGCAGGCGCATTGGAAGCCGATCGCCCCGACGATGGAATTGCCCGGCGTGCTGATGCCGCGCGCGTATGCGATGGCGCTCGATAAGGTGATTTTCTACGGCGAGCCGGTGGCGTGGGTCGCGGCAGATACGCCGGCGAAAGCCGAAGACGCCGCGCGTCTAGTCGAAGTGACTTACGAGGATCTGCCGGTAAACGCGGATATGCGCGCGGCGGCGGAAGCCGGGGCGGGCGATCCGGGTTTGCTCTATCCGGCCTGGCAAAGCAATGTTCAGCGCGATTTCCAGTTTAGTATCGGCGACGTCGACGAGGTGTTCGCAGCCGCTGATCTCGTGGTGGACGAAGTGATCACCTCGCATCGCTACGGCGCGATGCCACTGGAAACACGGGTTACTTACGCGACTTACAATCCTCACGAAAATACCCTGGTCGTGCGAGCCTCTACCCAGTTACCCCATCCAATGCGGATGTTCCTGAGCCAGGTGTTTGGACTTCCGGAGTCGCGGGTGCAGGTCTTGGCGGGCGATGTGGGTGGTGGCTTCGGCGCGAAACTTTCGGTCGATACCGAACTTGTGGTCGTGCTTGCCGCCATAATTTTAGGGCGGCCGGTCAAATGGTTTGAAACACGCACTGAATGGATTACGGCAGGACCCGCCGCGCGTGATTTCCAGACGCGTGTGCGCGCCGCGTTCAAGCGCGACGGCACGCTTCTCGCGCTCGAAACCGATGTGCTCGCCGACATGGGTTGCGACGGGACTGAACGCGCGTGTGGCCTAGGTATGCCGCTCAATAGTGGGGTGTATGCGCCGGGACCTTATCTGCTCGATACCTATCGCACCCGTGTCCGCTGCGTCGTCACTAACAAGGCACCCTATAACGCTTATCGCGGCTACGGCAAGGATCTTGCGAATCTCTACATCGAGCGCATCCTCGATCAAGGCGCGGCACGTTTAGGCATCGATCTGCTCGATCTCCGCCGTCGCAATCTGCTCACGCGGTACCCGCACCGATTGTGCACCGGACCAATTATCGAAAACGGTAGTCTGCGGGAGGCACTGGAGCTGATCGTTAAGAAAATGGATCTCCCTCGGCTACGTGCCGAGCAGGAGGCCGCCCGGCGCGAAGGACGCTACCTGGGCTTCAGCGTTGCCGCTTATATCGAGCCAGCGGGCGGGGCGTTTCCCGGAAGCTATCTGCAAAATGCTGAATCGGCGACGGTTCGGATCGCCGCCGATGGCTCGGTTCACGTTATGACGGGTATTCAAAGTATCGGACAGGGGATCGAAACGGCGTACGCGCAGGTGACCGCCGACGTACTTGGTTGCAAGCTCGAAGACGTTCGGATCTCTTGGGGCGATACCACGGCGATCCCATTCGGTTGCGGGAGCTATTCGAGTCGCGGCGCGATGTACGCGGTAGGCGCGATCGTGAACGCGGCGGAGGTAGTACGGGCCCGGGTCGTCGCTGGGGCGGCGGTGCTGCTGCAAAGCCCGGCGGAAGAACTGAAGATCGAGAACGGCGAAATCTTCCGACCCGGCTGGGACTCGCGCTGCACCTTCGCGGAAGTCGCCCACGGGGCTTATTTCAGTCCGGGCGCCGAAATTGTATTAGCCAAGGCTGATGCGCCAATTTTGGAATCCACCAATATCTATCGACACCCGCAAGTGAGCTGGAATTTCGATGAGTTGGGCCGGGCGCAACTTTACCCGTCACATCCTGGTGGCGCGGCGGCCGCACTGGTCGAAGTGGATATCGAAACCGGCCGAGTCGATGTTAAAAAAATCTGGATGGTGTCCGATCACGGGGTCGTGCTGAATCCAGTTATTTTGTCCGGGCAAACGAAGGGCGCGGTGGTACAACAAATTGGGGGTACGTTGTATGAGAACTTCCATTACAACGCCCACGGTATTCCCCAGGCGCGAACCCTAAAAGAGTACGGCATGCCAACCGTATGGGCAGCACCCGAAATCGACGTTTTTCACCTGGAGACGCCCTCGCCCGCGACGAAAATAGGAGCGAAGGGCGCCGGCGAAGACGGCTGTATCGCGACCAGCACAGTGTTGATGGGCGCGGTCGAGAATGCGCTGCGGCCGTTGGGGGTGAAGGTGATGGACAGTACACTGTCGCCGGCCCATGTCATGGAGTTGATTCAGCGCGCGCAAGAGAACCCCGCGGCGCGGTCATAACGTAAGTCCTCGGATGGGAGAGACTGAAAATATCGATACGCATTGGATGCAGCGGGCCCTGCGTCTAGCGGGGTGCGCCGAAGTGGCCAATGAAGTGCCGGTTGGGGCTATCTTGATCCGCGGCGATGAAGTCATCGGCGAAGGTTGGAACCAACCGATCAGTAACAGCGACCCGACCGCTCACGCGGAGATCGTTGCGCTACGCGCCGCCGCGCGACGCTTGGGCAACTATCGTCTTCCCCACACCACGCTCTATGTAACCCTTGAGCCGTGCGCAATGTGCAGCGGGGCGATCATTCATGCCCGGATCGCGCGGGTGGTGTTCGGTGCTTCTGATCCGCACGCGGGAGCGGCCGGCTCAGTGTTTGATATCCTGACCACTGATCGCTTGAATCATCGGGTGGAGGTCACCGGCGGGATCGAGGCGGAGCACTGTGCGAGTAGCTTGCAACGTTTTTTTAAAGCACGCAGATAGCCGGATGCGAGACGGTGGCCGAGCATCGGCGGAATTGACGACCCGACTCAAGAAAGCACCGCATTTTTAGTAAACCGTTCAGAAGTGCCCCTAAGCAAATATGCAAGACTCTGTCACCGACCTTCTCTTACTGGAGCAGCTTGCGACCCGCCTTGGCGAGGAACTTAAACATCGCAAATGGCTGGTGGCGACCGCGGAATCCTGTACCGGGGGATGGGCGGCCGAGGCGATTACTGCCATTGCCGGCAGCTCCGATTGGTTTGACCGGGGCTTCGTCACATACTCGAATCTGGCTAAAGAACAGATGTTGGGGGTACCTGCCACGACGATTGCCGCCCACGGTGCGGTGAGTGCCGAGACGGCGGCCGCCATGGCGAGGGGTGCATTAGTGCATTCTCAAGCGTTTATCACGGTCTCGATTACGGGTGTTGCGGGGCCGAGCGGTGGCAGTCCTGCCAAGCCGGTAGGGACGGTGTGGTTCGGCTTTGCCGTCCGTTCGGGCAGCGTGCTGACCCGCAAGCGTCACTTTTTCGGAGATCGTCGCGCAATTCGGGCGCAGGCCGTTGAGTTTGCGTTGGACGGTCTTTCAGTGCTGACGCGCCATCGGTTACCCGAGGTTTAGCGCTCCTTCAACTTGGTGGGTGAAACCGCCAAATCGCGGTGAAACCCACCTCCCTCCTATGCCATAATCGACCCGCCACAACTTGGCCGAATAGCGTGGTGCTGTAGGGCCTTTAGGCGCAAGGAAGTGCCACCGTCGCCTCAAGCACAGCAGTGCTTGAGGCGACTCCAATTATCATTCAGACCATAGCCACGAGAGGGACACTGCAATGGAAGAAAATCGTAAAAAAGCGCTAGGAGCGGCGCTGGCCCAAATCGAGAAACAATTCGGCGCCGGCTCAATTATGCGGCTCGGCGACGGTGGGACGACCCACGATATCCAAGTCGTATCGACGGGCTCCTTGAGCCTGGATCTAGCACTTGGCGTCGGCGGGTTGCCGCGCGGCCGGGTTATTGAAATATTCGGCCCGGAATCGTCAGGCAAGACTACGTTGGCGTTACACGTGGTCGCGGAAGTTCAGAAGCTCGGCGGCACAGCGGCGTTTGTCGACGCTGAGCACGCGCTCGACCCGCTGTATGCCGCCAAACTCGGAGTTAAGACCGAAGATCTGCTGGTCTCGCAGCCGGACACCGGTGAACAAGCGCTCGAAATCACCGACATGCTGGTTCGCTCGGGCGCAGTCGATATAATTATCGTCGACTCGGTCGCGGCGCTTACCCCGAAAGCCGAAATCGAAGGCGACATGGGTGACAGCCACATGGGCCTGCAAGCCCGGTTGATGTCACAGGCGCTGCGTAAACTCACCGGGATAATCAAGCGTGCGAATACCCTTGTCATCTTCATCAACCAAATCCGCATGAAAATTGGTGTGATGTTCGGAAATCCTGAAACGACCACCGGTGGCAACGCACTGAAGTTTTACGCTTCGGTGCGGCTCGACATTCGTCGCATCGGCTCGCTCAAGCGGGGCGACGAAATTATCGGCAATGAAACGCGGGTCAAAGTGGTCAAAAACAAAGTCGCGCCACCTTTCAAGCAAGCAACGTTCGATATTCTTTACGACATCGGCATTTCACGCGAGAGTGAAATCATCGAGCTTGCGGTCGGCCAGGGTTTCATGGAAAAAACCGGCGCCTGGTACAGCTGCAATGGTGAGCGTCTAGGTCAGGGTAAAGACAACGTCCGGGTCTATCTGAGAGAGCATCCGGAAATTACCCAGGCGCTGGAAGCGAAAATTCGCGCGAGCGCGTTACCCCCGGTGGTGATGAGTGCAGACGTGGAGAGCGAAGCGGAGGCCGAGGCCTGAGCGACGACGAAGCGTCCCGTGTTCGTACTCACGCGCTCGCGGCCCTCGCGCGCCGTGAACATTCGAAGCTTGAGTTAGTACGCAAACTGAAATCCCGCGGCTTTGCCGCGGAGACAGTCGCCGGTGTGCTTGACGATCTTGAAACCACTCGTCTGCAAAGTGATACGCGCCACGCCGAAGCCTATACCCGTTCTCGCGCCGAACGCGGATACGGTCCGCAACGGATTGCCGCCGAACTCAAGGCCCGTGGCTCCGACACGGAATTGATTCACCGTGGTTTAGCTGATTTCGACACTGAGTGGGTCGCGCGGGCCAGGCAGGCGGACCGCAAAAAATTCGGCATCCACCCCGACCACTCGTTTGCCGCTCTCGCCAAGCGGCGTCGCTTTCTTGAGTACCGTGGTTTCACTGCTGAACAAATTAACGACGCGTTGAAGATTGACTCAGATTTGGACTGAAGCATGAAAACTACGGAAATTCGCCAGAGCTTTCTGGATTATTTTGCGAGTAAGGGGCATCGCCCCGTCGCCAGCAGTCCCCTGGTGCCAGGCAATGATCCGTCGTTGCTGTTTACCAATGCCGGCATGGTGCAGTTCAAAGACGTCTTTTTGGGGCGGGAAGAGCGCGATTTCAAACGCGCAGCGAGCAGCCAGCGCTGCGTGCGAGCCGGTGGCAAGCATAACGATCTCGATAATGTCGGCTACACCGCACGACATCACACGTTTTTTGAAATGCTCGGCAACTTCAGCTTCGGCGATTATTTCAAGCGAGAGGCGATCGAATTCGCCTGGGAGTTGTTGACCCAGCGCTTCGGTCTACCTGCTGATCGCCTGTGGGTGACGGTGTTCGCGACCGACGACGAAGCCGCGGAGATTTGGCTCAAACATATCGGGGTCGACCCCGCACGCCTGACCCGCTGCGGCGAAAAGGACAATTTCTGGATGATGGGCGACACGGGGCCCTGCGGCCCGTGCACCGAAATCTTCTACGATCACGGGCCGCATATCCCTGGCGGCCCACCGGGAACTCCCGGTGCGGACGGCGATCGCTATATCGAGATCTGGAATCTCGTGTTCATGCAGTTCGAGCGCGATGCGAGCGGACAACAAAAGAGGATCCCCAAACCGTCGGTGGATACCGGTATGGGCTTGGAACGCGTGTCCGCGGTTCTCCAGGGCGTCCACGATAACTACGACATCGATCTCTTTCAGAATCTGATCAACGCGGTGCGCGCAATTGCGCCGCGCGATAACTTGGAGGCGACGTCGCTGCGCGTGATCTCTGATCACATTCGCGCCTGCGCGTTCCTTGTAATGGATGGTGTCATACCGTCGAATGAAGGGCGCGGCTACGTGTTGCGCCGAATCATGCGCCGTGCCCTGCGGCATGGAAACAAGATCGGTTTCATCGAGCCGTTTTTCCATCGTCTGGTGCAACCGCTGGCGCGCGAAATGGGGAGCGCGGTACCGGAGCTCGAAAGTCGCGTTCCGCGCATAGAACAAGTTCTTCTCCAGGAAGAAGAACGCTTCGCCGAAACACTGGATCAGGGCTTGAAGATTTTTGAATCAGCCGTCGCGACCTTATCGGGCAAAACGATCCCGGGCGAGGTTGCCTTTAAGTTAAACGATACGTTTGGTTTTCCGGTCGATCTCACCGCGGATATCGCGCGCGAACGCGGACTCGAGGTCGACATGGTTGGCTTCGAAGCCGCGATGGACGCGCAGCGCGGTCGCGCGCGAGCAGCGAGCCAGTTCGCCAATGTCGATACCGCGCAGGCCATCAGTGGCGAAGATCTCGCGCGTCTAGGGACTCGGCAACGCTTTACAGGATACGAGCAAACGGTAGGTTCGACCTCCGTGAGTGGATTATTTCGCGGCGGTGAGCCGACGGACGCCCTGAACGCGGGCGATGCCGGGGTGGTCGTTCTCGCCGCCACACCGTTTTACGCCGAGTCTGGTGGTCAGGTCGGAGATCGCGGGCGTTTGTGCAGCGTCGATGGCGTGTTTGAAGTCGTGGATACCCGCAAACAAGGTGGTCTGCATCTACATTTCGGTACGCTAAAAATCGGTACTCTGCGACGCGGCGGTAACGTAGGTGCCGAGATCGACAATTCGCGACGTCTAGCGACCCGTGCAAATCACTCAGCGACGCATTTACTGCATGCGGCGTTGCGCCAAGTATTAGGGATCCACGTCGAACAAAAAGGTTCGCTGGTTGACTCCGAGCGGCTGCGTTTCGATTTCGCCCATACCGGCCCGGTGACGAGTGACGAACTTCAAGCCATCGAGCGTCTCGTCAATGCGCGAATTCGACTGAACGAGCCGGTGGAAACGGAGTTGATGCCGTATCAACAAGCGTTAGATCGCGGTGCGATGGCGTTATTCGGTGAGAAATATAGTGAGGAAGTACGGGTCCTGCGGATGGGCGAATTTTCGATCGAACTCTGTGGTGGCACGCACGCTTCACGCACTGGTGATATTGGCGCGTTTCGAATTCTGTCCGAAAGCGGAATCGCGGCCGGGGTGCGGCGAATAGAAGGGGTGAGCAGCGCAGCTGCGAGCGAGTTGAATTTGCATAACGCCGAAACCTTGCGAAAAATCGCCGCGCTTGTGAAAGGCGCGCCTGACGAAGCACTTGCGCGAATCACACAACTAGCGGAACGGGCGCGCGGACAAGAGAAGGAAATCCAACAACTCAAAGCGAAGCTTGCCGGGAGTTCAGGTCGCGATCTCGCCGATGCGGCGGTCATGCTCGGCGACGTCAAGGTTCTCGCCGAAGTGCTGGAAGGTGCGAACGCAGCGACCCTGCGTGAGACCATGGACAGCTTAAAAGATCGTCTGCCGCGCGCGGTCATCTTATTAGCCACGATCGAGGATGACAGAGTGCGGTTAGTCGCAGGCGTCAGTAAAGCACTGACGAAACAGGTGCATGCCGGGGATCTTGTCAACTTCGTCGCGCTCCAGGTAGGCGGTAAAGGCGGAGGGCGGCCGGACCTTGCGCAGGCGGGCGGCACCGATACCGCAAACCTGCCGACGGCGGTGGCAAGTGTGCGCGGTTGGGTAGAACAGAAACTTAGTTAACAGGGTGGGGTTGGTGCGGTAATGAGTCTACTCGTTCAGAAATATGGCGGTACGTCGGTCGGGAGTGTCGAGCGCATTCAGGCCGTCGCTGAACGTGTTGAAGCCGCGCGCGTGGCCGGGCATTCGATTGTGGTCGTGGTGTCCGCGATGTCTGGCGAGACCGATCGCCTGTTAAATCTCGCGCGTGCGATCAAGAATCCGCCGCCGTCGCGCGAACTCGATGCGGTACTTGCCACCGGCGAGCAGGTCACGATTGGCTTGCTCGCGATGGCCTTGCTGGCGCGGGGCGTTGACGCGGTGTCGTATACCGGTGGTCAGGTTCGGATCCTGACAGATTCCGCGTTCAACAAGGCGCGCATCCTCGACATCGATGCTTCGAATGTTCATACCGAACTCAAGGCTGGCAAGGTCGTGGTGATCGCGGGTTTTCAAGGCATAGACGATCAGGGGAATGTTACAACCCTGGGTCGCGGTGGTTCGGATACGACCGCGGTCGCTATGGCCGCGGCGCTCAAAGCCGATGAGTGCCAGATTTATACCGATGTTGATGGCGTCTACACCACCGATCCTAGGATCGTCCCCGAAGCCCGCCGACTCGATCGCATTACCTACGAAGAAATGCTTGAAATGGCGAGCCTGGGCGCGAAGGTCTTACAAATCCGTTCGGTCGAGTTCGCGAGCAAATACCAAGTGACCCTGCGCGTGCTGTCCTCCTTCGTGGATGGCCCGGGCACCTTGATTACCACTGAGGAGAACATCATGGAAGCCGCACTCATTTCTGGCGTGACACTTAATCGTGATGAAGCAAAACTCACGATCGTGGGTGTGCCAGATCGACCAGGCGTGGCGAGCACAATCCTCGGCCCAATCGCGGATGCCAACATCGAAGTGGATATGATCGTCCAAAACTCCGGCGCGGACGGCGCTGCCGACTTCACGTTCACGGTACATCGCAACGAATACGACCAAGCGTTGGCGATCTGCCAACAGACCAATCTAGAAATGAAGGCGCGCGCCGTGCAGGGGGACAAGCGCATTGTGAAGGTCTCGATCGTGGGTGTGGGAATGCGCTCACATGCGGGGATCGCGAGTCGGACCTTTCGGGCCCTGGCGGCCGAAGGGATCAATATCCAGATGATTTCGACGTCTGAAATTAAGATCTCGGTGGTCATCGATGAAAAGTACGGCGAACTGGCGGTTCGCACCCTGCACGCCGAGTTCGGATTGGCCGAGCAGGTCTGAACATGGCCTGCTCGAAGGGGCGAGTAGATTTAACGCTATTTATCAAGATTTTTTGCTATCCCTTGATTACACTGGTGGTGTTAAGGAAGACAGCTAATAACAACAACCGAATACTCGCGGCGGAAGTGACAAGAGAGGGGGGCCTCTTAGACAATGCAAGACGCAGGTTTGGAGTAAGGACATGCTGATATTAACGAGACGGGTCGGAGAATCTTTGACGATCGGTGACAACGTAAACGTCACGGTTTTAGGGATCAAGGGTAATCAGGTGCGGATAGGGGTAAACGCACCGAAGGATGTTGCGGTTCATCGAGAAGAGATCTACCAGCGCATCCAGCAAGAGCGTTCAGACAAGGTGGTAAACGGCGGCGAATAGCGTCTAGCGATAGCGATTGAACACGCCACAAAAGGCGGGCGCGGGCCGAAAGTCCGATTGGCAATGGATTGTGAGTCCCCGGTATTCTGCGCCTCCCTCGAGAGATGGCTGAGTGGCTGAAGGCGCTCCCTTGGCTTCGGGAGTATAGGGTCAAAAGCTCTATCGTGGGTTCGACAATCTCGCGAAGTGAGATTGGACGCACGCAGTGCGCTCCGGAGGGGTGAGTGCGCGCAAGAGCGCACACTCACCCCTCTCACCCAGAAATTTGCGATTTAGGTAAACGTGAGGCCGGTCAGAAAAGTCTCTGCCACCGCTCGGTTAGCCTTTACGGAATAGATGCGCCCCGGTATTCTGCGCCTCCCTGGAGAGATGGCCGAGTGGCTGAAGGCGCTCCCCTGCTAAGGGAGTATAGGGTCAAAAGCTCTATCGAGGGTTCGAATCCCTCTCTCTCCGCCAAATACACAATATAAACAATTAGTTATATATTCGTTTTTAATTTACATACCCAAAAACTTACCCAAAGAAATTTGCTGGGCTCGTGACCGTTCTACGTCCCTGAACCAGTCAGACCACG